>DVJK01000049.1 GCA_018716795.1 Candidatus Scatomorpha merdipullorum
CTCCTGAGCGTCGAAATCTTGCGCGCGCGGCTCGCGGCGTTCAGGCCGTACTCCGGCGAGCGGCTCTGCTCGTTTTTGACCTTGTCGCGCGAGAGGAAGGCGAGATACTCGTATATTTCCGAGGTCTTGACGGAGGCGGCGAAGTCGAGGTCGACGTCCGAGATAGAGACGTCCTCAAGCTCGGTGTCGCGCGGGACAAGGCCGCGTATAATCTTCATATAGCGGAAAAAATTGCGCAGGTCGAGATAATATTCGTCGACCGTGGCGCGCGAGTGGCCCTTGATGGTCTCATGATAGGTCAAAAAATCGCGCAGCACCTGCGGCGCCTCGCTGCGATAGTCCAAAGCTCGTCACCTCCAAAGCCTATTTATTTTAATTTAAGCGGCCGGAAAAGGCAAGGGGTAAATACACAGATAATTCAACAAAATAAATATTTTGTTGAATTGAGGGGAGGCTGAAACGCTTGAAAGACGCTATTTTTCAATTAATGGCAGAATTGAGCCCACGTCGAAGGCCGGGGCGTCTGTGAGATATATGGGCGCGATTCCGCGCGCGCCGAGGAAAGCCATTATATTATTGTAATCCGGATGCGCGTCAAGCCGGCCCGTGAACGCCAGCTCGCTTTTGGAAAGCTTGAACGCCGCGCCGCCGATAAAGCCATACTCAAAGCCCTCGAGCTCGACGTGGCCCGGGGTTATCTCCAGCACCTCCAGAGCGCGCCTGCGGGCCGCCTCGGCGATGCCGCGGTCAGCCGTTATGATAGAGCGCTCGTCGACAACGCAGACGCTGCACTTGGCGTAGCCCTGGGCGACGTTTATCGTTTCAAGCTCCGAGGCGTTCTCAAGCGCGGCCCTTGCCGTGACGTCGAGCCTGTGGAAAAAGTGGCCGCCGGCTATGCAGGCGTTGAGCGCGCAGTCGCCGGGATAGCGCTCCGCCGGCCCGGGCGCGGAGAAAAGCTCGAATCCCCTATTTGTTAAATAATTCACTATCGGCTCCGCACAGGCGCAGACGATTTTATTCCCGCCCAGGTGCAGCATGCTCAAATCCGCGTGCCCGGCGAGCCGGCGGTCCGCCCCTGGCGCGTCCGGAAGCCAGAGCATTTCGACGCCGAGGGCCGCAAGGGCCGCCCCGAGGCGGCCCCGATACCTCTCCCCTGCCACGGCAAGGGCTGTCCTGTTTTGCGGCAAATGCGGAGTTATAACATAATTTGTCATTGCAGCGCCGCCTTAATTGCCTCTCTTATGCTCTTAACCCGGATGAGCTCCAAACCTTTCGGCTGAATTACGTCTCCCTTTATACGCGCGGGGATTATGCAGCGCGAAAAGCCCAGGCGGGCGATTTCGGAGAGGCGCAGGTTGAGCTGCTGGACGGAGCGCACCTCGCCCGAGAGGCCGACTTCGCCGACGGCGGCGAGGTCGGAGCCTATGGGCGCGTCGCGGAAGCTGCTGGCCACGGCCAGAAGCGTCGCCAAATCCGCCGCGGGCTCGTCCAGCTGCAGCCCGCCGACGACGTTTATATAGGCGTCGCAGCCGGAGACGGACATGCCGCCGCGCTTTTCAAGCACGGCGAGGAGCAGCATGGCGCGGTTATAATCTATGCCGTTGGAGTTGCGCCGGGCGGAGCCGTACCCGCTCTGGGCCACGAGGGCCTGGATCTCGGCCAGAATCGGCCGCGAGCCCTCCATGACGCAGGTGACGCAGGTGCCGGGCGTGTCCAGGGGCCGGCCGGAGAGCAGGGATTCCGAGGGGTTCGGCACCTCGCGCAGGCCGGTGTCGGCCATTTCGAAGACGCCTATCTCGTTCGTGGAGCCGAAGCGGTTCTTGGCCGCGCGCAGTATGCGGTAGCTCATGGACTGCTCGCCCTCGAAGTACAGCACGCAGTCAACCATGTGCTCGAGCACCTTGGGGCCGGCTATCGCGCCCTCCTTGTTTATATGCCCCACGACGAAGGCGGTGAAGCCGTCTGACTTGGCGCGGCGCATGATGGCCATGGTGCTCTCGCGCACCTGGCTGACGGAGCCCGGCGTGGCGGAGACCTCGGCGTCGAACATCGTCTGTATGGAGTCGATTATGACGACCGTGGGCTGCAGGTCCTCGGCGACGGAGAGGATTTCGCTCACCTGCGTCTCGGCCAGGACGAAAATCTCGCCCTCGGAGACGCCGAGGCGCTGCGCGCGCATCTTGAGCTGGCGGCGGCTCTCCTCGCCGGTGACATAGAGCACGCGCTCGCTCCGGCCGATGAGGCCGCAGAGCTGCAAAAGCAGCGTCGACTTGCCGACGCCCGGCGCGCCGCCCACGAGCACCACGCTGCCGCGCACGGCCCCGCCGCCGAGCACGCGGTCGAGCTCGCCGACGCCGGTCGAGAAGCGTATCTCCTCCTCGGTCTCCAGCTCGGAGAGCTTTTCCGGCGTCTGACGCGCCCTGTGGGCCGCGGCGGCGGCCTTATTTTCGCTTTTGGGGCGCTGCGGGGCCTCGGTGAGGGTGTTCCAGGCCCCGCAGGCCGGGCATTGGCCCTGCCAGCGCGGGGTCTCGTTCCCGCATTCGGTGCAGTAAAAAACCGTTTTCTGTTTCATAGCATCATTCCGTCCGCTGTGCCCGCGTATTGAAGATATGCCGTCAGCAGCACGGCCGCGAGCTTATTTTGATATTCCCCGCTCTTGAGCTGCTCGAGCTCCGCGGCGTTGGAGATAAAGCCGCACTCCACCAGTATGGCCGGGCAGTTCGCCTCGCGCATGAGGTAGATATCCTCGTCCGCCGGCGAGGCCAGGCGGCGGCTCTCGGGGCAGAGCTTTTCAACGAGCAGGGCCTGCGCCGCCTCGCCCAGGGCCCGGCTGCCGGATACGGCGGAGTAGAACACCTGCGGCCCGTTCGGGCGCGGGTCGGGATAATAGTTCTGGTGTATGCTTATCAGCACGGCCCCGGGGCGGGAGTTGATGAGCTCGAGCCTCGCGGCCTGGTCAGCGCGCTTCATCTCCCGCAGGCTCCCGGCATCGGCGGGATAGCTTATGTCCTCGCTCGAGCGGGTCATGAGCGTTTCGACGCCGAAGAGCCCGGCCAGGGCCTCCAGCCGCCGCGCCACGGCGAGGTTTATCGAGCTCTCCACCGTGCCGTCCGCGGCGGAGGCCCCGCCGTCCGCCCCGCCGTGCCCGGCGTCGATTATGAGCGTTTCGCCACCCTCGGCGAAAACCGCCGCGGCCTCCGGCTTATCCGCCTCCAGCGGCGGCAGCAAGAAAGCCGCCGCTATGAGCGCAAGCGCCGCCAGAAGCGGCAGCGCGTCGCGCAGCTTCAATGTGAAATACAAAGGCCTCCCTCCCACAGCATACTATGCCGGGAGGACAGGTTTAAGACTCAGGCGAGGAACTTCTCCAGGCGGTCAAGGCCCTCCTTGATGTTCTCCATGCTCGTGGCGTAGGTCCAGCGCACGAAGTTTTTCATCCCGAAGCCCGAGCATGGCACGACGGCCACCATGGCCTGCTTGAGGAAGGCCTCGGCGAAGTCGTCGTCGTTATTTATCACCACGCCGCCCAAATTGCGGCCAATCAGCTTTTCAATGTTCATCATTATATAGAACGCGCCGTCGGGCATGATGCAGCTCACGCCGGGAATCGAGTTGAGGCGGTTGACAAAGTAGTTGCGCCGCTCCTCAAAGACCCTGCGCATCTCCTCGACGGTGTCCTGCTGGCCCTCGAGCGCCTCGACGGCGGCCCACTGGCTTATAGTGCTCGGCGCGCCGGTGGAGTGGCTGAGATAGTTGCCCATGAGCTTGGCTATCTGCTTGTTCGCCGCGGCGTAGCCTATGCGCCAGCCGGTCATGGCGTAGCTCTTGGAGACGCCGTTGACGATTATCGTGCGTTCCTTCACGTCCTCGCCGAGGGAGGCGAAGCTGGTGAAGGGCTTCCCGCCGTAAACAAGCTTGTAGTAAATCTCGTCGGCTATGACATAGAGGTCGTGCCTGACGCATATCTCCGCAATGGCGCGCAGCTCGCTCTCGGAGTATATCATGCCGGTGGGGTTCGAGGGGTTGTTGAGCATCAGGGCCTTGGTCTTCGGGCCTATCGCGGCCTCGAGCTGTGCGGGCGTTATCTTGAAATCCGCGCCCTCCGTGGTCTCCACGACAACGGGCACGCCGCCGCACATGCTGACCATCTCGCAGTAGCTCACCCAGTAGGGCGCGGGCACAATGACCTCGTCGCCGGGATTGAGCAGCACCTCGAGCGCGATGTACACATTGTGCTTCGCGCCGGAGGCTATGACAATCTGCGTGTAGTCATAGTCAAGCCCGCAGTCGGCCTTCAGGCGCGCCGCCGCGGCCTTGCGCAGGGGGATGATGCCCGCGGACGGGGTATATTTGGTCTTGCCCTCGCGTATCGCGGCTATGCCGGCCTCGCTTATGTTGTCGGGGGTTTTGAAATCCGGCTCGCCGGTGCCGAAGCTGACGACGTCGAGGCCGTCGGCCTTCATCTGCTTGGCCAGCGAATCTATCGCAAGCGTGGTGGAGGGGTTGACGTTCAGCGCTTTTTTGGAGAGTTCTTTCATCTATAAATTCCTTCCTTCGCGGGATTACCATGGGGCCCATATATTATATAGCCATCAGGGCGGCTTTGCAAGTCAAAGCCGCTTGCAGTGAGGGCGCGCATATTGTAAAATAGGGCCTGAAGGGAGGCGAGGCCGTGTATAAAAAACCGGATTGGCAGCTGCGCGCCTGCGCGGGCGCATCCGCGGCGCTCGGCCTCTTCCTGACGGCGCTCGGGCTGCTCGGAAGGCCGCTCGGCCTCTATTTCTCCGATGCCGAGCTCTCCGCCCTGCTCTGCTTCGGCGGCGCGGCCTTTGCGCTTTGCGCGCTGAGCCTGCTTTTCATACTGCTCAGGCGCCGGATGAGGGCGCGGCTTATGGAGCGCGGCGTGGCGGCGGAGGCGAAGCTCGTCTCCATAGTGAGCGACCGCCGCGTCCACCGCGGCTCGGGCACGGGGCACTTCATGGTCACCTGCCGCTATGAATTTCGCGGGAAGCAGTACCGCAGCTATATCTCCGGCCTCAAGCTCGGTCCCTCGCCCGACTGCTCCCCGCGCGTGTACCTGGACCCGAAGCGCCCGCGCCGGGCGGTGATAGACCCATATTCGCTCTACCGCTGAGGCGCAATGGCGCGGTTAATAGAAACTTAATCAAATTTCTATTTCCATTCCGCTCTCAAAGTGTTAAAATATCATGGACACACAGCCAAGGAGGCTTAGATATGGACAAGAAAACTATCGCGGTGATATTCGGCGGCTGCTCGCCGGAATACCCCGTTTCGCTTGAATCCTCGCACTCCGTGGTCGTCAGCTTCGACCGGGAGAAGTACGAGCTCATCCTGCTCGGCATCACCAAGGGCGGCGAGTGGTTCCGCTATTACGGCGGGCCCGAGGGCATAGAAAACGACATCTGGCGAGAGGGCAAATGCGTTCCCGCCGTGATTTCTCCCGACCGTGAGGTTCACGGCGTCGTCGAATTCGGCCCCGACGGCCCCGTCACGACGCGCATAGACGCGGCCTTTCCGGTCATGCACGGCAAAAACGGCGAGGACGGCACCATCCAGGGCCTCTGCGAGATGGCCGGGATCCCCATTATCGGCTGCGGCGCGCTCTGCTCCGCCCTCTGCATGGACAAGGACCGCGCGCACAAGCTGGTCTCCCTCGCCGGGGTGGAGGTGCCCCGCGCCGTCGTCTTCACCTCGATGCCCGACGAGGCCGAGCTCAGGGCGAAGGTCGAGGAGATTGGCTATCCTGTCTTCGTGAAGCCCGTGCGCGCCGGCTCCAGCTTCGGCATAACGAAAGTCTCCGGAAGCGCCGCGCTCATGGAAGCGGTCAGGTTCGCCTTCCGCTATGACCGCGAGGTCATAATTGAGGAGACCATCGTCGGCAACGAGGTCGGCTGCGCCGTCATGGGCAACGAGGAGCTCACGATTGGCCGCGCGGACGAGATTGAGATTTTCGGCGACATCTTCGACTATGAGGAGAAGTATACGCTCAAGACCGCGAAGATACATATGCCCGCGCGCGTCGACGAGGCCACGGAGGCGCGCATAAAGGCCGCCGCGGAGAAGATTTACCGCGCGCTCGGCTGCCGCGTCATGGCCCGCGTGGACATGTTCCTCACGAAGGACGGCCGCGTGGTCTTCAACGAGGTCAACACGATACCCGGCTTCACCCCGCACAGCCGCTTCCCGAACATGATGAAGGGCATAGGCCTCGACTTCACGCAGCTTCTCGACTGCCTCGTGGGCTACACCTTCGAGCAGTGAGATAATACGCGTGCAAAGCCCGGCAGGCCGGTGTGAGGGTTCGAAACCTTCTCCCGCTGCCGGGCCCGCGCGCTTAGCGCGCCGGATGCGCGCACTCCCGATTTTTATCCCGGAGGTCTTTTGATGGACAGGGGACGCAACTTAAAAGGAATAGAGCTTTTTCGCGTCGCCGCGGCCTTCCTGGTCGTGGCCATACACACTTCTCCGCTGGCCTCGTATTCGGCGACGGCGGACTTCATCCTAACCCGCGTTTTCGCGCGGACGGCCGTGCCGTTTTTCTTCATGGTCACCGGCTGCTTCGTCCTCGGCGGCGGAGGGAACATTCGCGCAAGCCTCAAAAAGCTGCTCATAATCTACGCCGCGAGCGCGGCGCTCTATCTGCCCGTCAACGTCTACGCGGGGCATTTGAGCGGCTGGAACCTGCTCGAGCTTGTGCGGCAGGTGTTTTTCGAGGGCACGTTCTATCATCTCTGGTATCTGCCCGCGGCCATACTCGGCCTCTGGCTCACCGGCCTCATGCTTCGCCGCCTGGGCGACAGGCCCACGGCGTTCATCGCGGCGGCGCTGTACGCGCTCGGCCTGCTCGGCGACAGCTACTGGGGCCTTATTGAGAATATACCCGGAATTAATTCGGCCTATAACGCCGTCTTCGCCCTCATGGGCTATACCCGTAACGGCCTGTTTTTCGCGCCGCTGTTCTTCTGGCTCGGCGCGAAGCTGCGCTCCGGCAGGGGCTGCTCCATCGGCTACGAGGCCGCGGGGCTCGCCGCCGGCCTTGCGCTCATGCTCGGCGAGGCGCTGCTTGCGCGCTCGCAGGGCTGGCAGCGGCACGACAGCATGTATGTGCTGCTGCCCTTCGTCATGTATTTCCTATTCGCCCTGCTGCTCAGGGCGCGCGGCAGGGTCAGATTGCCTCTCGGCAGCTTTTCCCTGCTCGTCTACATCCTCCACCCCGCCGTAATTATCGCGGTGCGCGGCGCCGCAAGGTTCCTGGGCCTGTGGGATATCCTCGTGGAGAACAGCCTCGGCCACTATGCGGCCGTCTGCCTGGGCTCCGCCGCCGCGAGCGCCGTGATACTGCTCGTCTGGGCGAGGATTAGGCCCCGCAGCGTCTCTCCGACCGCCCGCGCCTGGGTTGAGGTCAGCCTCGACGCGCTCAAGAACAACGCAAAGCGCCTTCAGGATTTCGCGCCGGAGGGCTGCGAGCTCATGGCGGTCCTGAAGTGCGACGCCTACGGCCACGGGGCCGTCCGCTCGGCGCGGGAGCTCAACAGCATCGGCGTCGGGGCCTTCGCGGTCGCCTGCCTTGCCGAGGGCGTGGAGCTCCGCCGGGCCGGCGTGCGGGGCTTGATACTTATCCTCGGCTTTACGCCCGTCGACCAGTGGCGCGTCATCCGCCGCTATAAGCTCACCCAGTGCGCCGTCAGCGCGGACTATGCCCGCGCGCTGAGCGAAGCCGTGAGGGGCAGGGTCGACGTCCACCTCAAGGTCGACACCGGAATGCACCGCCTCGGCGAGAGCTGGGAGCACACGGAGGCCATCGCGGGCTGCTTCGGCCTGCCCCGGCTCAACGTGACGGGTATGTTCACGCACCTCGCCGTCTCCGACTCGCTTTCCGACTCCGACGTCAGCTTCACCGAGGAGCAGATTCGCCGCTTCTTCGGCCTGGCCGCCGAGCTGGAGCGCCGCGGTATCGACACCGGCGCGCTGCACACCCAGGCGAGCTACGGGCTTTTGAACTATCCCGACGCGCGCTGCGCCTACGCCCGCGCGGGCGTCGCGCTCTACGGCGTCAAGAGCGACGAGCACGACGGAGTGCGCGCCTGGCCGGAGCTTGAGCCCGCGCTGAGCCTCCGCGCCCGCATAGGGCTTGTGCGCGAGCTGCCCGCCGGCGAGAGCATAGGCTACGGCCGCGAGTTCACCACGGCGCGCGCGAGCAAAATCGCCGTGCTGCCGGTTGGCTACGGCGACGGCGTCTTCCGCTGCGCCATGCACGGCGGGGCCGAGGCCCTTGTGAACGGGAAGCGCTGCCCCGTCGTCGCGCGGATATGCATGGACCAGCTCTGCCTCGACGTCACCGACGCCGGCGACGTAAAGCCCGGCAGCGTCGCCACCTTCATAGGCCGCGACGGCAGCGAATTCATAAGCTGCGAGGAATTCGCCTCAAAGTGCGGGACAATCTCCAACGAGGTCCTCAGCCGCCTCGGCAAAAGGCTGCCGAGGGTGTATAACTGAGGCGAAATACATCCATATGTGATAAAGCGTCCGGGAATCGAGCAAATTCCCGGACGTTTTAGCCTCTTTTGAAAATCCTGCTGTTTTTGTCCACATCGCGCCAGAAGCGGAAGTATTCGCGGCTCGTTATCCCGCCGCCGCTTATCATAATCTCATAGCTCTCGCCCCGCCAGGAGTAGTAAACCCCGGCCTCGCGGCAGCCGTTGCGCTCGTAGAAGGCCTTGCGGCGAAGGCGCTGGGCGTTGTTAGCGAAGCCCTCGCCCGGGCGCTCGATATCTATGAGCAGGCGCCTGCCCGGCTTCACGGCGCGCACAAGGCCGAGCGCCTCGCTGCCATAGCCGCGGCCGCGCAGCTCCTCGGGCACGGCGAGGTAAATAATATGCGTAATGTCGCCCTGATTGAGCAGTACGACGAAGCCGCAGAAGAGCTCCCCGTCGAAAAATGCGCAGAGCTCGCTGATTCCCGTTTCATCGTCCAAAACCGCGTCCATACCCCAGCGCTCGTTCGCCGGGAAGGCGCGCTCATAAAGCCGAAGCACCTCGCCCAGCTCCGGCGAAGCGCGGCCAAGCTTTCGAAGCTGCAAAATGCCGCCCTCTTTCCCTGTCGTGTGACGGTATTATACCCCCAACCCGCCTCCGCGTCAAATACGCAGAGCCAAACCGTAGGCGCGAAACGGAGGCATCGGAATCGTGGGCAGCAGGTGCGAAAGGGCAACCGCCTCCGCCCATGCCCTCGGCTCCCCTGAAAGGGGAGCTGTCACGGCGCAAAGCGGCGTGACTGAGGGGTTGGTGCAAGGTGGGTGCGGCGTAATAGCGTTCCTCTTTGGATAGCTTCTGACGCAACATCTTTTCCCGGTTCTCAAACTGCCGGATTTTCTTCTTTCTGTCCT
>DVJK01000050.1 GCA_018716795.1 Candidatus Scatomorpha merdipullorum
ATTTCGCCGTGCCAGTCGCCGAACAGTATGGTCTGGCCGTCATGAACGGCGGAAACAGCCTGTTCAAGCGTAACAACCTTGTTTTTCAATGGACTTCCACCTTTCGAATGTATTGGGATGGATTGATTACTTGCTCTTTATCAGCGGCTTCATGAGGGGCAGCACAGTCTTGCCGAAGGCAGTGTTGAGCTGCGTGGCGCTCGCGCAGTAGATGCCCAGGGTGCCGGCGATGAACAGGCAGATGGCCACGCCGATCTTGAGCTGCGCAGGCAGGATGCCGAAGTCGTTGAGGGTGACGCCGATGAGGGCGATGTCGGTGAAGATTATCGCGGTGCTGAAGGTGCCGTTGGCGTTCTTGAAGTACGCCGGGCTCCACAGGATAAGGGCGATGGTGCAGGCGCCCCAGCCAAAGCCTTCGACGACGGTGCTGTAAGCCACGTCGAACACGTACACGCAGAGCCACTTGCAGATGCTGCTTATGGCGCCGGTCAGCATGAAGAAGCCCTGGAAGAAGCCGAAGACGTTGCCGCCGAGCAGCTCGCCGTGGTCGAGCTCCTTGATGGCGACGATGATCTGCACTACAAAGCCGCCGGCCAGCCACGCGGCCAGCAGCAGCAGGCTCTCAGAGCCGACCATGCCGCTGAAAACGCCGACGAACGTGTAGCAGGCAACGGCAAAGGCTACGAGGCCGCACGGCCCGGGGGATGCTCCGTGATGTTCCATTTCTTTTCCTCCTCTTTTTTTACCTGTTGTCGGTTGTCTGTTTTAAAGCTGTTGCAGCTTATTTGCCCTCGAAGACAGCCTTGCGCTTCTCGATGAAGGCCTTGCAGCCCTCCTGGAAGTCCATGGAGGCCGCGCACTCACGCTGAGTGGGGATCTCGGTCTCGTCGAGCCACTTCTTGTAGTCGGCGTAGGCGGCGTCGTAGACCTGCTTCTTGATGTTCTTGTAGGAGAGCAGCGGGCCGGCGGCCAGCTTCTTCGCGAACTTCATGGTGACCTCGTCGAGCTCTTCCTTGGTGGTGACCTTGTAGGCCAGGCCCAGGGCCTTGGCTTCCTCGGCGCCCATCGGACGGCCGGTGGCGGCCAGCTCAACGGCGCGGGAGGTGCCGATGCTCTTGGCGAGCAGGTAGGTGGCGCCCGTGTCGGGGACGAGGCCCAGGTTGACGAAGGCGAGGATGAACTTGGCGTTGTCGGCGCAAATCATGAAGTCGCCGCCAATCGCGAGGCTCACGCCGGCGCCCGCAGCAGCGCCGCAGACGGAGGTGATGACGATCTTGCTCATCTTCTTCATACCGTCGGCCACGGTGCCAACCTTGGCGATAAGGCCGTCCATATTGACCTCGCCGCCGGCCTGGATGAGCTGATAGAAGTAGCCGATATCGCCGCCGGCGGAGAAGGCGCGGTCGCTGCCCTTGAGCACGACGACCTTGACGTTGGGGTCCTTCTCGGCCTCGTCAAAGACGTAGATGAGTTCATCGGCCATCTGCTCGTCAATGGCGTTGAGGTTCTTGAGATAGTTCATGGTGATGACGGCAATGCCATCCTCAACGGTGTAGATGAGCTTCTTGAGTTCCATTGAATGTTCCTCCTTGATTATTGCTTGTATTTCCACCGGGCCTCAGCCCGGCTGTACAACTAATACACGCAGTTCCGGCCCGCCAGGGGCGCCGGGGCTGTCCGCCCTCCCGGTTTCCCGGGAGGACGGGAAATCGATTTGCTTAGGCGAGGACGTTGCCGCTGACGATCATGCGCAGGATCTCGGTGCTGCCCTCCATGACGCACCAGCCGCGGGCGTCGCGGATGAGGCGCTCGATGTGGTACTCCTTGGAGTAGCCGTTGCCGCCGAAGACCTGCTGGGCCTGGATGCAGATGTCAACGCAGTGCTCGGTGGCGAAGAGCTTCGCGGCGGCGGCGTTGAGGGTGCAGCGCTGGCCGGCGTCCTTCGTGGCGGCGGCGTCGTAGGCCAGGAACTCCATCGCCTTGGTCTCGGCGTACATGTCGGCGAAGCGGAAGGCGACGCCCTGGAAGGCCTTGATGGGCTTGCCGAAGGCCTTGCGCTCATTGGCGTACTGGGCGGCCATGGTGGTGGCGTGCTCGGCGATGCCGGCGCAGATGGCGGCGGCGGTGATACGGCCGATGTCCAGGGTCTCCATGGCCATCTTGAAGCCCTTGCCGCGGACGCCCAGGAGGGCTTCCTTCGGGAGCTTGATGTTGTTGAAGCTGAGCTCGCAGGTGGCGCTGCCGCGGCAGCCCATCTTCTCCTCGAACTTGCCGACGATAAGGCCCTCGACGTTCTTATCCATCAGGAAGGCGGAGATGCCCTTCGTGCCGAGCTCGGGATCGGTCATGGCGAGGATGATGTAGTAGTCGGCGACGCCGGAGTTGGTTATCCAGGCCTTGCTGCCGTTGAGGACCCAGCCGTCCTCGGTCTCGGTGGCGATGGACTTGATGCCCGCCGCGTCGGAGCCGGCACTGCTCTCGGTCAGACCGAAGGCAAAAATCTTGCCGGCGGCCGCCTCGGGCATGTACTTGGCGCGCTGCTCGTCGGTGCCGTTCTCAAGCACCAGGTTGGCGCCCAGCCAGTGCGCGCCCATGAAGGTCGCGATGCTCGCGCTGCCCTTGGCCATCTCATGCGCGATGATGGTGGTATCCATGATACCGCCGCCGCCGCCGCCAAACTCCTCGGGGATGTTGGCGCCCATGAAGCCGGCCGCAGCTATCTTGTGGTACAGATCCCAGTCGAAGCCGTTCTCGTCCATCCACTTGTCGCGGGGTTCGATCTCCTTCTTGGTGAATTCACGTACCATGTCGCGGAGCATTTTCTGCTCTTCGGTGAGTTGGATAAGCATCTTCGTTTTCCTCCTTGATATAAAATTGTAACAGTTTCAAACTGTCGAGTGCATCTGTTATATTTCTTGTTAATCCGACAAATGTCAGCTTATCAAATTACACATTTTCAGTTCCATTACTTGCCTCACGCTTATGAATTATATCACGACTGTTCCTGTGCGTCAATCAATTAACACAAGCTTTGTGCCTTTTCGTGGTCTTAGACAAATTCGACGAAATTGTCGTATCTTTGGCAATAACACATTTCGCCGCTTTTTTGGACAGTCTCGGAGCACTGTCTTATTCAGTGTAGCACTGCCGAAAGAGGCGCGCCGGAGGGCGCATACCGGGCGCGGACGCAAAAAACCGGCGGGCCGTCTGGCCCGCCGGTAAGGCGCGGTTATTGGTTTTTGGCGCTCACTTGTTCATGAGCTCGCGGAGGGCGTCGCCGAGAATCTTGATGCCCTTTTCGATGTTCTCGTCGGAGCTGTTGGAGTAGTTTATGCGCATGGTGCGGACGTTGCGGTCCTCCTCGTAGAAGGGGTCGCCGGGGCAGACGGCCACGCCGCGCTTGGCGGCGTACTCCATGACGTCGACGGCGGTGAGGCCCTCGGGCAGGGTCGCCCAGATGAACATGCCGCCCTCGGGCTTCGTGAAGGTGACGCCCTCGGGGAAGTCCTTGGACATGCAGTCCATCATCTTCTCGGCCTTCTCGCCGTACATCTTCTTTATCTTCTCAATCTGGCCGTCGAGGTCGTTGTCGAGCAGGTATTCGGCGAGGACCATCTGGCCGAAGATGTTGGTGTGCAGGTCCATGGTGGACTTGTAGGCCACGAGTTTGGCGTAGAGCTCGGGGTTCTTGCAGGCGATCCAGCCTATTCGCATGCCGGGCGCGACAATCTTGGAGAAGGTGCCGAGCTCGCAGACCTGCTCGCCGAGCAGCTCGGCGAAGGTCTTGACGTTGCCGTCGCCGCGGAAGCGGAGCTCGCCGTAGGGGTTGTCCTCGATGACGGGGATGCCGGACTTCCTGAGAATCTCGGCGGCGCGCTCGCGGACGGCCTGGGTGTAGGTCAGGCCGGTGGGGTTCTGGAAGCTGGGAATGACGTAGATGAACTTCGGGTCGTGCTCGCTGAGGGTCTTCTCCAGCTCGTCGCAGTCGATGCCGTCCTCGTTGAGGGAGACGGAGAGGACCTTCGGGTAGTAGAGGTGGAAGGTCTGGAGGGCGGCGAGGTAGCTCGGTTTCTCGACGACGATTTCGTCGCCCGGGTCAATGAGGCAGGCGGACACCATGTCCAGAGCCTGCTGCGAGCCGTTGGTTATAATGATGTTGGTCGGAGCATAATCCAGGCCCTGCTTGGCGTAGCGGTCGGATATGAACTGACGCAGGGGCATGTAGCCCTCGGTGTTGCTGTACTGCAGGGCGCGCACGCCGTCGCGCTCAAGGACCTTCGTCACCGCGGCCTCCATCTCCTTGACGGGGAAGGAGTCCGGATTGGGCAGTCCGCCGGCAAAGGATATAATGGAAGGGTCACCGGCTGCGGCAAGTATCCGCGCGGTAAAATCTCCCTGAAAGTCGGGCTTGGACATGCGATCGGAAATCCTGAGTTTCATATTGCTCCTCCTTTTTCGTGCGGTGTGTGGGCCCGGAGCCGGACCGGCCGCTTCTTTCTTGTTCCCGCTCCTCAAAAAAATTCACGGGAATATGAAAGCTATGATATCACTTTTCACATTAAATTACAAGAGAATGTTTTTGTTAAGAAAAAAATAATCGGCCGTGGATAGAAAATTGAGAGCCGGGGTTTATTTCTGGTTGCGAAAAGCGGGAGCCGTGATGTATCATTATATAAATATACCCTGCGAAAGGACAAGCCATGGCAGATAAATCGAGGCCCGAGCTCAGCGAAAGGGCGAAAAAGATAATAGCCGCCGCCTCCATCGCGGTGTTCGTGCTCCTCACCCTGGCCATAACCTGGTTCGTGGGCCGGCCGCTCATCGAATACCTGCGCGAGCCGGAGAAGTTCCGCGCCTGGGTGGACGGGGCCGGAGTCATGGGCCGCGTGTACTTCCTGGGCATCCAGATTCTCCAGGTCGTCGTCGCGATAATCCCGGGCGAGCCGGTCGAGATAGGCGCGGGCTACGCCTTCGGCGCGGTGGAGGGCACGCTTTTGTGCATGCTCGGCACGGTCATAGGCAGCATGGCGGTCTACTTCTTCGTGCGCCGCTTCGGCATAAAGGCGGTGGAGATATTCTTCCCCGTCAAGAAGATTGAGAGGCTGCGCTTCCTGAACACGGTCCAAAAGCGCGACGCGCTCATGTTCCTTCTGATGTTCATCCCGGGTACGCCGAAGGACCTGCTCGGCTACCTCGCGCCGATAGTCGGGCTGAGCCCGGGCGCGTGGCTCTTCATAACCTCGGTCGCGCGCATCCCCTCGATAGTCACGAGCACGGTAGGCGGCGGGGCGCTCGGCGGGCAGAACTACGGCTTCGCCGTCGCCGCCTTCGCGGTGACGCTGCTCATAAGCGGCATTGGCCTGCTTATATACCGGCGCATCTGCGCGATACACGCCCGGCGCGAGGCCGGAAAGCGGGAAAAGGAGGACGGAAAGGATGGCTGAACGCATACTCATAGCCGATGACGAGCGCGACATCACCGATATGCTCGCGCGCTTCTTCCGCGAGCGGGGCTACGAGGTCATCCCGGCCTACTCCGGCTCCGAGGCCGTCCGCGCCGCTGGCGCGAAGCCCGACCTAATCCTCCTCGACGTCGGAATGCCCGACCTCGACGGGCTCGAGGTCTGCCGGCTTATCCGCGGCCACGTCTCCTGCCCGATAATCTTCCTCACCGCCCGCGTCGAGGAGGGAGACAAACTCCGGGGCTTCGCCGCCGGGGCCGACGACTATGTGGTCAAGCCCTTCTCGCCCAGCGAGCTAGCCGCGCGCGTGGACGCGCACCTCCGGCGCGAGCGGCGGCATATGACGGCCAGCGAGGTGCGCTTCGACGGTGCGCTCGCGGTCAACTACTCCGACCGGAGCGTCACCCTGGGCGGGAAGCCCATACAGTTCGCCCGGCGCGAGTTCGACATCATCGAGTTCCTCTCGCAGAACCCCGGCCTGGTCTTCGACCGCGAGCGGATGTACGACGCGATTTGGGGCATAGACGGCGAGGGCGACAGCTCGGTCATAGCCGAGCACATCCGCCGCATCCGCGCCAAGCTCGCCGCCGCCGGGGCGCAGAAGCAGTATATCGAGACGGTCTGGGGAGTGGGCTATAAGTGGGCGAAGTGAC
>DVJK01000051.1 GCA_018716795.1 Candidatus Scatomorpha merdipullorum
TAAAGGACAGCATGTGGGAGTACGGCATGCCAATCTATGTGGACGGCGAGCTTGCCTATGTCAATAGCGGTGATTCTTACACAGTTAAGACCGCTGACCTTGAGCCCGGCGGTTCGATAACCATTTCTTACACCTACACCGTGCGCAATGCCGACGAGGGCGACAGGATTACCAACTATGTAACCGTTACAACGCCTGGTGACGGCCCGAGCGACGGCGACTACGTCATAATCGATGTTGATGACATAACCCCCATTGTCCCAGACCCTGATGACGACGACACCGTCTACGTCCCGAACTGGCTGAACACGACCGACCACTACGCCTACATCGTCGGCTATGAGGACGGCACGATTCGCCCGCAGAACAACATCACCCGCGCGGAGGTTGCGACCATCTTCTTCCGCCTGCTGACCGACAACGCCCGCGAGCGCTACTGGAGCACGACCAACGACTTCAGCGACGTCGCGGCCGAGAGCTGGTACAACAATGCGATAAGCACGCTGAGCAACATGGGCATCATCAACGGCTACGAGGACGGCACCTTCAAGCCGAACGCGCCCATCACCCGCGCCGAGTTCACGGCGATTGCGACGCGCTTCTTCGACTATGAGGCGGAGTACGACGGCGCGTTCAACGACGTGTCCGCCCGCGCCTGGTACGCGGACTATGTCCAGGCGGCGGTGGATATGGGCCTTGTCGACGGATATCCCGACGGCGGCTTCCACCCCGACGCGTACATCACCCGCGCCGAGGCCTGCACGATTGTCAACCGCGTTCTTCACCGCGTGCCGCATGAGGACCACCTCCTGGCCGAGAGCGTTATGAATACCTGGCCGGACAACCCGAAGAGCGCCTGGTATTACGAGGACATGCAGGAGGCCACGAACAGCCACGACTACGACTGGATTCGCGATGACGGCGAAACCGTCGAGGACTGGACGAAGAAGCTTCCCGAGCGCGACTGGTCCGCCCTCGAAACCGAGTGGGCCACCGCATACAGCAGATAAACCCAAGCCAAATGCCCGGAGCGAAAGCTCCGGGCATTTTTGCGCGAGTATAGGGCGGCGGGGACTGAAAAGCCGATGAAAGGGCCCCGGGGCGGCTGCCCCAGGGCCGGTTTTTCAGTCCAGCTTTTTGAAGAGCCAGTCGAGGATGTCCTGATACACCTCGTCGCGGTTAATTTCGTTCAGCAGCTCGTGCCGCGCCTCGGGATAGAACTTGTAGGCCACGTCCGCGAGCCCGGCCTTGACGAAGCTCGCGTACACGCGCGCGACCTGCATCCCGTAGCCGCCGACGGGGTCGGCCTCGCCGCTTATGAAGAGGACGGGCACGTCGCGGCGCATCCGGCGCAGGGCGGAGGCGGAGCCTATTATCCCGAGGCCGAACATCATGTCGCGCATGAGGCTGCTTGTCGGGATAAAGGTGCAGAGCGGGTCGGCGGCATATTTGTCGACGACGGCCTCGTCTCGCGTGAGCCAGTCGTACTGAGTGCGAAGCGGCTCGATACGCTTGTTGTAGGCCCCGAAGGCGAGGTTGTATATGGCCTCGCTGCGGTGCATGGGGCCGTTTTTGAGCATGTCGGCGTCGCAGGCGAGGCGGCCTCCGGCGACGATGGGCGCGGGCGGCTGGCCGGTGCCGCAGAGTATGACGCCGTCGACGCGGCTCTGCGGGTGCCGTATCAGCCAGGTGCGCACGACGAAGCTGCCCATGGAGTGCCCGAAGACGAAGTAGGGGAGCTCGGGATATTTCTCGTGCGTCCGGCGGCGCAGCTCCTCGACGTCGTCCACGACGTGATACCAGCCGTCGGAGTCGGCGAAATAGCCGAGGCGGTCCTCGGAGAGGACGCTTTGACCGTGCCCGAGGTGGTCGCTGCCGACGACGGCGAAGCCTTTGGAGGCGAGCTGACGAGCAAAGGGCTCGTACCGGCCTATGTATTCATTGATGCCGTGCGCGAGCTGCACGACGCCGTTCAGGTCGCAGTCCGGCTCCCACACGCGGACGTGTATGGGCGTTTTGCCCTCGCTGGAGGTGAAAAAATATTCGCTTTCGGCGATGTTCGGCATTTGCATTTCGCTCCTTTTGTGGTATGATGCTTTTGCCAACATTTTAGTATATAACGCCGCGCAAGTCAATGCGCAAAGGAGCAAGTATGAGTGATATCCTAGTTGTCAAGACCGCCGCCCTCGCGCCCTGGATAGAGGGCCGGTACGGCCTCATAACGGGCTGCGGCGAGGAGATAGCCGCGCTTGTCGAGCGAGAGCATGAATTCCTGCCCCGCCCGGACATGGAGCTCGACCCGGGCTACCGCCAGATAATCCCCTACGTCGCCGTCACGCGCGGCGACGAGGTCTTCGCCACGCGCCGCCTCAGCGCCGGAGGCGAGGCGCGGCTGCACGGCAAGCTCAGCCTGGGCGTCGGCGGCCATATCGAGCGCGGCGACGACGAGACGCGCGAGGGCATCCTCATGCGCGCGCTCGAGCGGGAGGTCGCCGAGGAGGTCGGCGTGGAGCGCGTCGTCTCCCTCACGCCGCTCGGCGTCATAAACGAGGAGGGCGACGAGGTCGGCCGCGTCCACCTGGGCTTCCTCTTCCGCATGGAGGTCGCCGGCGAGGTGAGCGTGCGCGAGACGGACAAGCTCGAGGGCAAATGGCTCAAAATATCCGCCCTCGGCCGCTACGCGCCCGACATGGAGGGCTGGTCGCGCATCGCCGCCGAGGCCCTGACCGGACGCGGCAGCGTCTTCGCGCCCGCCGACATCCTCCTGCCCGGGCCGGACGCGGACATGGGCAAATGGGCCTGCGTCGCCTGCGACCAGTTCACAAGCGAGCCGGAGTATTGGGCGGAGGCCGAGCGCATCGCCGGCGGCGCGCCGAGCACCCTGCGCATGATACTGCCCGAGGCCTACCTCGGCCGCGTCGACGAAAAGGCCGAGCAGGCGAAGATTTACGAGGCTATGGAGAGTTATGTAAACTCCGGCCTCCTGCGCGAGATACCGGAGAGCTACATTTATATAGAGCGCACGCTGCCCACGGGCGCGGTGAGGCGCGGCCTGGTGGGCAGGCTCGACCTCGAGAGCTACGACTGGGCCGAGGGCTCCCGGACGCCGGTGCGCGCGACGGAGGGCACGGTGGAGAGCCGGCTTCCGGCCCGCGCGGCCATACGCGAGGGCGCCGCGCTCGAGCTGCCGCACATCATGGTGTTCATAAACGACCCGTCCGACACGCTCATAGCCTCGGCGAAGGGCGGGGAGGAGCTGTACGACTTCGAGCTCATGCTCGGCGGCGGGCATATACGCGGCGAGCGCGTGAGCGGCATGGCCGCGCAGGAGCTGCGCGCGAAGCTCGACAGCCTGCCCGGCGAGATACGCTTCGCAATGGGCGACGGCAACCACTCCCTGGCCGCGGCCAAGCTCTGCTGGGAGCGTATAAAGCCTACGCTCGGCGAGGCCGAACGCTTGACGCATCCCGCGCGCTGGGCCCTGGCGGAGATAGTCAACATCCACGACCCGGCGGTCGAGTTCAAGCCCATACACCGCCTCGTTACCGGCGGGGCCGCGAGGCACGTCCCCGAGGCGCTGGCCGGGGCGCTGCCCGGCGGCTTCATAAACGGCGTCCGCGCCCTCACGAAGCGCGCCGTGCGCCACTTCGGCACGGGCCTCGCCCTCGGCGAGCTCGTGCAGCTCACGGACGAGGCGATTGCCGCCCTGCTTGAAAAATACGGCGGCGAGGTCGACTACGTCCACGGCGACGCCGAGTGCGCCGCCCTCGCCCGCGAAAAGGACGGCTGCGCCGTCCTCCTGCCCGCGCTTGAAAAGGCCGAGCTCTTCCGCTATATAGACCGGCACGGCCCGTACCCGAAGAAGAGCTTTTCCATAGGCGAAGCCCGCGAAAAGCGCTACTACCTCGAGTGCCGCAGGATAAAGTGAAAAACGGCCCCTTCGGTTTACATAATCCGAAGGGGCCTTGTCCTCTATTCGATTGGTATATAAATCCTCATAAGCTCGCCGCCGGAGGAGAAGTCGACGGCGCGGTATTCGCCGGAGGCGTCGGCCGAGGGGAGGAGGGCGCCGCCGGAGAGGACATAGCCGCCGGGCGACTGCGCGACAGAGCCGAACATGGATTGGAAGGCCGAGACCTCGCCGCCCTCGGGCCAGTCCACACCGTCGAGCGCTGCGAGCAGGCGGCGGAAGGTCTCAAGCGGGACGGAATTTTCCGTTGAGCCGTCTTCCTGAGTCCAGCGCTCGGTAAACACGGCGCCGGCGGCGTTGACGTCTACGCTGCGCGTTATGCGTTCGCCGCCGGAATCATAGCAGAGCGTGAAGGAGAAATATGAAAAGCCGCCGTTCAGGAACGCGAGGTCCGTGAGCTCGGCGCGCGCGTCAATAAGCTCCGCGGAGCCGTATTCGGCCTCGTCGCGCCGGACATGTTCGAGCACGGCGTCGAAGAGCTCCGGGAGCGCGGAGAGGTCGCGCAGAGTCATGGGCGGGACTTCAGCCGCCGGGGAGGACGCACCCTCAAAGTCGTCGTAAGCCGCCTTGTACCCGGCGGCGTAGCCGAGCGCGGCGGCGCAGAGCAGCACGGCAACGGCGGAGACGGCAAGCACAGTGCGCGGCGCGGCCATCGGCCGCTCGCCGCCGTTCTTCAGCGCACGGTTGGCGTGCGCCCGGTAGGCGAGGAGATAGAGGCATACTATTATAATTATGAGCGCCGCCGCCCCGGCGAGCAGGATAATGGGCGCGGTTACGTGTGTCATATACCCAAGGCCTCCTTGAATGAATAGTAGTAGCTTCGCGTCACGTCTACACGCCGGCTGTCGCGCATCGTGAGCGTGAACTTCATGGAGAGCGCAGGGGAGATGCGCTCTATCGCGGCGCGGGCGACAATGACGCTGTTGCTCACGCGCAGGAACTTTTCCGGGTCGAGCCGGGCCTGAAGGCGATAGAGCGGCTCGTTTGACAGGAAGACTCCCCGCGCCGAGCGCGCCTCCACGCTGTGGCCGAAGGCCTCCAGGGTTATGAGCTCGCCCGCCCGGACTATGACGCGCGCGTTTGTTTCAGCGTCGCGCAGCGTGAGCGCTTCGGCGAAGCGGCCTCGCTCCGTGAGGACGTAGGGCGCGTCCTCGTCGAGCTCTATGCCTCGCGAGGTGAGCTCGGCGGCGACGGCGTCACGGAGCTCGGGCGATACGTCGAGTTTTACCTTCAAGGACAGCCCTCCCTTCAGCCTGAGTATAAGCTCAGCTCCCGCCGCGGGTCAAGGGCTTCGGCGCGGCTTGCGCTCCGCGCCGCGCGCTTTGCACACACGGCGGTGGGGGAGAAAAAACCTCCACAAAAATTATCTTAAAAATTCTTGCAAAAAGACGAAAAAGCTCTTGACAACTGCGCTCGGAATTGATATTATATCGGAGCGCCTGAATGGGCGCAGTATGCGATGAAGCGGGAGATTGCGGCGTGCGACGCCGGTAACTTCCGTGGAGTATGTCCGGCGCGGCCGCCTTTGCGGCGCGCAAAATCGGGCGGATGAGCTTTCTCGTACACGGGCGTATATCGTCCGGACGGAGCACCCGGCCATCAAAAGCCGGTTTGTTTTTCGGGCGGAGCCTGATACGCACGGATGCGTGTACGAAAAATGCTCGCCGTACCACTGGGCGGTTTTCCGGACCGTCCAAGTACGAATTCAGGAGGAAAAGAAATGGCAGCAAACAAGAAAATGATCCGCATCCGTCTCAAGGCCTACGACCATCAGCTTATCGACAAGGCCGCCGAGACCATCGTCGAGACCGCGCGCCGCACCGAGGCCAAGGTGTCCGGCCCCATCCCTCTGCCCACCAAGAAGGAGGTCGTCACCATCCTGCGCGCCGTCCACAAGTACAAGGACAGCCGCGAGCAGTTCGAGCGCCGCACCCACAAGCGCCTCATCGACATCATGAACCCCACCCAGAAGACCGTCGAGGCCCTCATGAGCCTGGACGTGCCCGCCGGCGTGGAGATTGAAATCAAGCTCTGAGAGCTGATTCAAAACGCTTAACCCGCTTGCCCGCGACTTGCGTGAACGGGCAGGGTCATGTTGGAGCGGACAGCCCAATGAGCCGCTTCAACCAATAACCGTTAGGAGGATATAGAATGAAGAAAGCCATCATCGGCAAGAAGGTCGGCATGACGCAGATCTTCGATGAGGCCGGCAAGGTCGTTCCCGTCACTGTTATTGAGGCGGGCCCCTGCGTCGTCGTCCAGAAGAAGACGGCCGATAAGGAGGGCTACGACTCCGTGCAGCTCGGCTTCGACGAAGTCAGCGAGAAGAAGCTCACCAAGCCGGAGCGCGGCCACCTGGCCAAGTCCGGCGCGGGCAATCTGCGCCACCTGCACGAGTTCCGCCTCGAGGATTGCTCCGCTCTGAACGTCGGCGACGTCCTCAAGGCCGACGTGTTCAAAGAGGGCGAGCGCGTTGATGTCACCGGCATCAGCAAAGGTAAGGGCTACGCCGGCGTCATCAAGCGCCATGGCGCCCACCGCCTCAAGGC
>DVJK01000002.1 GCA_018716795.1 Candidatus Scatomorpha merdipullorum
TATATCCCCGCGGCAATCAGGGCCATGAGCGCCTTTATGACCAGCGTCGCCGGCACATAGGTCATGTAGCCGGAGAAGAGGTCGGCCAGCGCCGGGCCAATCGCGCCCGCCGCCGCGCCGTAGGCCCCGCCGAGCAGGTACGCGCCCAGCAGCACGACCGTGTCGCCGAGGTTCATATAGCCGCCGGTGGGGCTGGGTATGCGTATTGCCATCGTCGCCGCGCAGGAGAGCGCGGCCAGCAGCGCGGTCATGACCATCGCGCGCGTGCGGTAAGCTTCGCTGTGCTGCTTGATCATTCTGAACACCTCGCATTCATGCTTGCATTCTAAGCCGGATGTGATATTATTGAAATACTCACTTTTGACTTTTTTAATAATACCAGAGGTGCGACCATGCTGACCTATGACCTCACGGAGCGCGCCGGCGCGCCGCTCTACGAATACCTGTACCGCTGCCTGAGGCGGGATATCCTCTCCGGCAAGCTCGCCGCGGGCGAGCGGCTTCCGGGCCGGCGGAGCTTTGCCGAGCATCTGGGCGTCTCGCCCGTCACGGTCGACGCGGCGTACAGCCAGCTGGTGGCCGAGGGCTGCGTCGAGGCGAGGCCGCGAAGGGGCTATTTCGTCGCGGCGCTCGCGCTTCCGGACGCGGCGGCGGAGCCGCCGCCGACGCCGGGCAGGCCGGAGCCGGAGCGGCGCTGGCGGCTTGACCTGCGCTCCAACCGCGTGGACGCCTCGCTCTTCCCCGTGGGCACCTGGGCGAAGCTGACGCGGCGCGTCCTCTCCGAGGACCCGGAGGCCCTGCTGCGCAGCGTGCCGCACCAGGGGCTTTACGAGCTGCGCGAGGCGATAGCGGGCTATCTGCGCGGCTACAAGGGCCTCTCGGTCAGGGCCGGGCAGGTGGTGCTCGGCGCGGGCGCGGAATTTCTGTACCTCATGCTGGCGCAGCTCTTCCGCGGCGCGGCGCTGGCGGTTGAGGACCCGGGCTATCCGCAGATACGCCGCTGCTATCTCGGCTCGGGCGCGGAGTGCATCCCCGTCGCGCTCGACGCGCAGGGCGTGGATCCTGCGGCGCTACGGGCCTCCGGCGCGGCGGTGCTGCACATCTCGCCGGCGCACCAGTACCCGACCGGCCTAGTCACGCCCATGCCGAGGCGGCAGGAGCTGCTGCACTGGGCCGAGAGCAACGGCGGGTATATCATCGAGGACGACTATGACAGCGAGCTCGCCTTCACGCCCCGGCCCCTGCCCACGCTCTCGGGCATAGACCGCGCGGGGCGCGTCATATACATGAACACCTTCTCGCAGACGATTGCGCCGGGCCTGCGCGCGGGCTTCCTCGTACTGCCGGAGCGGCTGCTGCCCCTCTGGCGGGAGCGGCTGGGCTTTTATTCAAGCGCGGTCCCCTCGCTCGAGCAGCACGTGCTCGCGCGCTTCATCTCCGGCGGCTTCTATGAACGGCACCTCGCGCGGCTGCGCAAGACCTGCCGCGAGCGGCGCGTCGCCGTCCTCGCCGCCTTCCGCGCGAGCGCCTTCGCCGGGCGCATAGACATACGCGAGCCCGGCGCGGGGCTGCACTTCCTCATGCGCGTGGACACCGCCCTCGCGGACGAGGAGCTCAGGGCGAGGGCCGAGGCGCGCGGAGTGCGCCTCGCCTTCCTCTCCGACTACGCCGCGCGGCCCGGAGGCGCGCCGGAGCACGTGCTGGTCATAAACTACGCCGGCCTCGGCGGCGAGAAGCTGGGCGAGGCGGTCGAGGCCCTCGAGGGGATAATTAATTAACGCCCGGAACTATTTGCGTTCAAAAACGTCTAAGCCGCACGGCCAGGCCGTGATTAACAGAGAAAGGACGCCCCGTTATGGACACCGGAACCAAGAAGAAACTCAACCCCCTGCTTATAATCCTCTCGATACTGCTCGTGCTGGGCACGGCGGCGAGCTGTACGCTCGGCGCGCTGGCGCTTCGGCAGATATCCGCTCAGGAGGCCGGCGTAAGCGCGCTCACGGAAAAGCTCGCGGCCCTCACCGGCGGCGAGGAGACCGTCACGCAGGAGGACGACGTCGCCGTCGGCGGGGAGTATTACATACGCTCCACCCTGCCGGTATCCGAGGCCTACAAGTCCGGCGACGCCTCCGCGCTGGACGCGAGGCAGGCCGAGACGCTTGAGATGGCCTCCGGCGTGCTCGAGGAGATAATCTCCGAGGGCATGACGGACTATGAGAAGGAGAAGGCCGTCTACGACTGGATGTGCGCGAACCTTCACCACGAGGGCGGGATAACCGTCGTCGTGCCGACCGCGAGCGAGTACAGCGCCGAGCCCTACGGCGTGCTCAAGTACGGGCAGGCCGTCTGCGTCGGCTTCGCCACCACCTTCCGCATGTTCATGCAGATGCTGGACCTGGACTGCATGGTCGTACACAACTCCTACCACAGCTGGAACCTCGTCAGGCTCGACGACGGCTGGTATCACGTGGACATATACTCCGACGTCGAGAGCGGCGACTACGCCAACTTCAACCTGACCGACGAGATGGCCTCCGGCGGGCACGAGTGGGACCGCGGCTTCTTCCCCGCCGCGACCGGCCTCGCGTACTGCTACGCCTATCAGAACGCCTCTCCGCTTGAGGACATCTATGCCCTGCCCGCCCTCGTGCGCGAGGCCGTCGACCGGGAAAGCGGCCCGAGCCTCTACTTCCTCGTCGACGGGCTGGATAAGGCCGGTCAGCAGGCGCTCGGCGAGCTCATCTCCCGCACCGGCGACGCCGTCTCCGACTACGCGGCCGCAAACGGGCGCGACATGTGGATGGACTACAACATGCAGCTCGCGGACGGCAAGATGCTCGTCTCGCTGCGCATAGTCGAGTATGACGACGCGGAGGAGCCCGGCACGGAGCTCTCCGGCGAGGACGCCGAGCGCATAGACGAGGCCGTGAGCGGCGCCTTCGGCGACGTGTACGTGCCCGGCGGTGACGAGGGCTGGGAGGACTATCCGATAGACGCCATGCCCGTCGGGGAGGTGCTCGAATGAAGCGGCTCATATCCGCCGCGCTCGCGCTCTGCCTCGCGCTGGGCCTCGCCGCCTGCGGGAAGGGCCCCGGCGGCGCGGACATATTCGAGCTCGGCGCGGAGCTATCCGGCATGGCCGAGGCCCTGCCCGACATGACCTCCGTCTCGAGCGAGGGCGGGGAGGCGACGGGCGCGGAGCTCTTCCCCTACCTCTCGGACATGGACTACTCGCTCGTCGCCGGCTTCTACCTCAGCTACGCCACGGGCGGCTCCGCCGAGGAGATAGCGCTCATAAAGGTCAAGGACGCCGGCAGTCTGCCCCTCGCCCAAGCCTCGCTTGAGCGGCACCTCGAGGGCCGCCGGAACCTCTTCCGCACCTACGATCCCGCCGGCGCGGCCCTGCTCGACGGCGCGCGCATAAGCGCCTCGGGCGACGTCGCCGCGCTCATAATCTGCGAAAACTCCGCAGAAGTGGCCGGCGCGTTCAGGAGGGCGATGGGCTGAGGCGAAGACCTCTGGGCTCCCTCACGCGAGGGAGCCCCTTTGCGCGCCCGGCGCCGGATATACACCTGTCTTGATAGTTTATTTTATAACAGGGCGCAGCGCATTGCAAAATCTGTGTTAAGAGTCTATAATCAGGGCAAATACTCCGCAAGAGGGGAAACGATATGGAAAAGTACAACGGTCTCAACTACACCATGCTCTGCGACTTCTACGAGCTCACGATGGGCAACGGCTATTTCATGAGCGGGATGAAGGACACGGTCACCTACTTCGACCTCTTCTTCCGCACCGTGCCCGACCAGGGCGGCTTCGCGATTGCGGCCGGGCTCGAGCAGGCTGTTGACTATATCAAAAACCTGCACTTCTCCGACGAGGACATCGCCTACCTGCGCGGCCGGGGCATCTTCAGCGAGGACTTCCTCGACTATCTGCGGCACTTTGAATTCACCGGCGACGTCTGGGCCGTGCCGGAGGGGACGCCGGTCTTCCCGCGCGAGCCCATCATAACCGTGCGCGCCCCGGCGATTCAGGCCCAGCTGCTGGAGACCTTCCTGCTGCTCACGATAAACCACCAGAGCCTTATCGCCACGAAGGCCAACCGCATATGCCGCGCGGCGGACGGGCGGACGGTGCTCGAGTTCGGTTCGCGCCGGGCCCAGGGCGCGGACGCGGCGGTGCTCGGCGCGCGCGCGGCCTATATAGGTGGCTGCGGCGGCACGGCCTGCGTCCTCTCCGACCAGATATACGGCGTGCCCGCCGCGGGCACGATGGCCCACGCCTGGGTGCAGATGTTCCCGGACGAATACTCCGCCTTCAAGGCCTACTGCGAGATATATCCCACGAACGCCGTGCTGCTTGTGGACACCTACGACACCCTGCGCCGCGGCGTGCCGGACGCGATACGCGCCTTCAACGAGGTGCTCAAGCCGCGCGGGATAACGAAGTGCGGCATCCGGCTCGACTCCGGCGACCTCGCCTATCTCACGCGGCAGGCGAGGAAAATGCTCGACGAGGCCGGCTGGACGGGCTGCACGATAACCTGCTCAAACAGCCTTGACGAGCACCTCATACGCGAGCTGCTGCGCCAGGGCGCGTGCATAGACTCCTTCGGCGTGGGCGAAAGGCTCATAACCAGCCGCACCAGCCCGGTCTTCGACGGGGTATACAAGCTCGTGGCCGTCGAGGAGGACGGCGAGATTGTCCCGCGCATCAAGGTCAGCGAGAACGTCGGCAAGATTACGAACCCGCACTACAAGCGGCTCTACCGCTTCTACGGCCGCGAGAGCGGCATGGCCGAGGCGGACTACATCGCCGTGTACGACGAGGCGGTGGACGACACGCAGGACCTCGTGATACGCGACCCGGACGCCACCTGGAAGCAGAAGACGATGACGAATTTCCGCGCGCGCGAGCTGCAGGTGCCCATATTCAGGGGCGGCGAGCTCGTGTATAAGCTGCCGAGCCTCAAGGAGATACAGGCCTACTGCAAGGCCGAGGTGGATACGCTCTGGCCCGAGGTGCAGCGCTTCGACTATCCCCACAACTACTACATCGACCTCTCCGACCGCCTGCTGGGCATCAAGCAAGACATGCTCAACCGGGCCCACAACGCCTGATGGACGCCGAGAGCCGCCGCCGCGCCATTGCGGCCGAGCTCTCCGGGGCAGGCGGCCCGGTCGCGGCCTCCGCGCTGGGCGAGCGCTTCGGGGTGAGCCGTCAGATAATCGTCGGCGACGTGGCGCTGCTGCGCGCCGGAGGGCTTGAGATTGTCGCCACGCCGCGCGGATACCTGCTCGGCCCGGGCGGCGAGGCCGGGCTGCGCCGCACCGTGGCCGTCCGGCACGGCTTCGAGGGCATGGAGCGCGAGCTCAACATCATGGTCGACAACGGCTGCACCGTCCTCGACGTGGTGATTGAGCACGCGGTCTACGGCCAGCTCACGGGCGAGCTGCGCCTCAAAAGCCGCCGCGACGTCGCCGAATTCATGGCCCGCTCGCGCGAGGCCGGAGGCTCGCCCCTCTCCACCCTCACGGGCGGGATACACACGCACACCCTCCTCTGCCCGGACGAGGAGAGCTTCCTCCGCTGCGCAGCGGAGCTCAGGGATGCGGGAATACTGCTTGAATAAGCCTTTACACGCGGGCGGCTTTGGTGTATAATACCTCGCTTAAACTTTTTATGCGGAGCGTGTTATGAAAGACGTTATCATTTCCATCACCGGCAGCCAGTACGCCGAACAGGATTCCGACGAGGCCGTGGAGCTCGTCACAGACGGGCAGTACTGCTTCAAAAACGGCCGCGGCAAGCTCACCTATAAGGAGAGCGCCCTCACCGGAATGGAGGGTACGGTGACCAGCTTCCTGATATCTCCGGGCGAGGTCATCCTCTCGCGCGAGGGGACGCTGACCAGCCGCATGGTCTTCAGGGAGGGCACGAAGAACACCTTCCTCTACGACACGCCCTATGGCTCCACCACCATGGGCCTCGATACGCACAGGATAAGCTCCAGCCTCGGCGAGGGCGGCGGCGAGCTGGAGATTGACTACATTGTGGACTTCGACCACACGGTCGTGGGCCGCAACCGCTTCAAAATCAACGTCAGGGAACGCGCAGGGGGTTAATAAATGTCCAATCTTGTTCAGGACGCAAAGGCACAGATAAACGCGCTTCTCGCGGCCGCGCAGCTCAAGGCCGCCGCCGAGGGGCTTATACCCGAGGCCGCGCCGCTTTCGGGCGTCGTGGAGATACCCAAGGACTCCGCCAACGGCGACTTCGCGGCCAATCACGCCATGACCGGCGCTCGCGCGCTGCGCATGGCCCCGCGGAAGATTGCCGACGCGCTCGTGGTCAATCTCTCCCTCGAGGGCAGCTATTTCGTAAGCGCCGAGGCCGCCGGCCCGGGCTTCATAAACTTCCGCCTCGGCCCCGCCTGGTACGGGGCCGTCCTCGCCGCCGTCAGCGGCGAAGGCGCCTCCTACGGCCGCAGCGAGGCCTATAAGGGCCGGAGGATAATGGTCGAATTCGTCTCCGCGAACCCCACGGGCCCCATGCACATGGGCAACGCCCGCGGCGGCGTCCTGGGCGACACGCTCGCCGAGGTGCTCTCCCGCGCCGGCGCGGAGGTGAGCCGCGAGTTCTATGTGAACGACGCCGGCAATCAGATTGAGAAGTTCGCGACGAGCATCGACGCGCGCTATGCGCAGCTCATCCTCGGCGAGGACGCCGTCGAGTTCCCCGAGGACGGCTATCACGGCGACGACATAAGGGACCTCGCCGCGGCCTTCCGCGCCGAGTACGGCGACGGATATCTCGAAAAGCCCGTCGCCGAGCGGCACGAGGTCATGGCGCGCTTCGGGCTTGCGAACAACCTGCCCAAAATGAAAGCCGACCTCGAGCGCTACGGCATAAGCTACGACAGCTGGTTTATGGAGAGCAGCCTGCACGAGAGCGGCTATGTGGCCGACACGGCCGCGGAGCTGACGCGCCTCGGCTATACCTACGAGAAGGACGGCGCGCTCTGGCTGGCCACCTCGAGGATAATCGCCGAAAAGCTCCGCGCCGCCGGCAAGAGCGAGAAGGACATTGAAAAGCTCGACCTCAAGGACGACGTCCTGCGCCGCGCCAACGGGTTTTACACCTATTTCGCCGCCGACATCGCCTATCACCGCAACAAGCTGGCCGTCCGCGGCTTCGACACCGCGATAAACATCTGGGGCGCGGACCACCACGGCCACGTCGCCCGGCTCAAGGCCGCGCTCGACGCGCTGGGCCTCGACGGCGAGCACAGGCTCGTCATTGTCCTCATGCAGCTTGTGAAGCTCCTGCGCGACGGCGAGGTCGTGCGCATGAGCAAGCGCACGGGCAAGGCGATAAGCCTCACCGACCTCCTCGACGAGGTCCCGCGCGACGCCGCGCGCTGGTTCTTCAACTCCCGGCCCGACACGCAGATGGACTTCGACCTCGGCCTCGCCGTGCGCGAGGACAGCGAAAACCCCGTCTACTACGTGCAGTACGCCCACGCGCGCATCTGCTCGGTCATACGCAACCTCGCCGAGGCCGGCCACGCTGTGCCCGCGCCGGAGGAGATAGAGCCCGCCGCGCTGGAGAGCGGGCACGAGCGCGAGCTCATAAAGCAGCTCGCGGGCCTGCCGGACGAGCTGCTGCACAGCGCCGAGGCCCTGGACCCCAGCCGCATAAACCGCTACGCCATGGAGCTGGCCGCGCGCTTCCACCGGTTCTACAACGCCTGCCGGATAAAGGGCGAGGCCGAGCCGGTCCTCAAGGCCCGGCTGCTGCTGGCCGACTGCACCCGCGGCGCGCTCGAGGTCTGCCTCGGCATCCTCGGCGTCTCCGCCCCCGAGCACATGTGAAATACATAAAAAGGAAGGCCCCGCCGGTTTCCGGCGGGGCCTTTGCGTCAAAAAAGCAGGCGGGCCGCTTGGCCCTCCTGCTTGCTGTATCAAAGCTGCGTTCAGATTTTCTCCTCGAGCATACGGATGCAGTCGGAGCACACGTTCTTGCCGCGATAGGTGACGATGTCACGCGCATTATCGCAGAAAATGCAGGCAGGCTGATACTTCTTGAGGATAATGGTGTCGCCTTCGATGTAAATCTCCATGGAGTCCTTCTCGGCGATGTCCAGCGTCCTTCTGAGCTCAATGGGCAGAACTATGCGGCCCAGCTCGTCCACTTTTCTTACAATCCCTGTTGATTTCATTTTTTTCCCTCCAAATCTGCTGTATCGTATTTCACAGCACCTTTAGATTATATACTATAATTGTCATAAAGTCAACATATACGGAATAGATATCCACGAGGGAAATGTGCCAATTCTGCTTGAAACTTTTTGGAGGGGGTGCACAGAAATGTCAAGCCTATGGACGGCTGCGCTTGTCATATCAGTCATGTACGGGGCCCTGAACGGGCAATTCGCCTCGACGGGCTCGGCGGTGCTGGAGGGGGCCGCGGAAGCGGTAAATTTTGTGCTGGGCACCGGCGCGCTCATATGCCTTTGGAGCGGCGCCATGGAGGTGCTGCGGCGAAGCCCGCTCGGCCCCGCGCTCTCCCGCGCGCTCGCGCCCGCGCTGCGGAGGCTCTTCCCGCGCGCCTCGCGCGAGCCGGAAACGCTCGAGGCCCTCTCGGCGAATGTCTCCGCGAACCTCCTGGGCCTGGGCAACGCAGCGACGCCCATGGGCGTGCGCGCGGCGAGGGCGATGGCGGCGCGGTCGGGCGGCTCCGCGGCCTCGCCGGAGCTCTGCCTGCTCGTCGTCGTCAACACGGCCTCCATACAGCTTTTGCCCACCACGGCGGCAGCCCTGCGCGCCTCGAACGGCTCCGCCGCGCCCTTTGACATCCTGCCCGCGGTCTGGCTGAGCAGCGCGGCCTCGGTCACGGCGGGAATACTCGCCGCGAAGCTCTTCGAAAGGCTCGCGCGGTGAGCGCGCTCATACTCGCGGCGCTGGCGCTCTACGGCGCGCTGAGGGGCGTGGACGTCTTCGCGGCCATGACCGAGGGCATCGCGGAGGGCCTGCGCGTCCTGCTGCGCATCTTCCCCGCCGTGGCCGCCCTGCTCACCGCCGTATACGCCCTGCGCGCCTCCGGCGCGCTAGACGCGCTGACCGGCCTGCTCGCGCCTGTATTCAGGCTGCTGGGCATCCCCGTGGAGACCGCGCCGCTCGTCCTCCTGCGGCCCATAAGCGGCTCCGGCGCGCTCGCCGTCGCAGGCGACATCATGGCGCGGTACGGCCCCGACTCCCTCGCCGGGCGCACCGCCGCCGTGATGCTGGGCAGCACCGAGACCACCTTCTACGTCATAGCCGTCTATTTCGGCGCCGCTGGCGTCAAAAAAACGCGCTGGGCCATCCCCGCGGCCCTCTGCGCCGACTTCACCGGCTTCGTGCTCAGCTCGCTGGCAGCCAGGCTGCTCTGAGGGCGGAGCGTTAAAAAATTGTTAATAAATTTTTCACAAATTTTACGTCTCTGACCCTTTACAAATCCACGGCGCTGTGGTATTATACTCATGGATTGTGAAATGTCTGACAGACAGCAATCCGTGTCTCCTCTCATTTTTTGATCTTATTTCTCTCTCCCCAAAGAGCATCCGGTCCGCCGGGTGCTTTTTGGCGTTTATCGGGGCGGACGCCGCGCTGCGTCCGCTTAATCAATCCGGGCCTCGTAAAAGCGAAGCGTCGTCCGCATAAGGAGGGCGAGCCTCGCGCGCCCGGCCGCGGGAAGCGATTGCAGCTCCGCCGGCAGGCGCGTCATGCGGCGGATTTTGCCTCCGAGCGCGGCGCGAAGCTCCCTCTCCGGCGGAAGCGCGGAGACGTATTCCCGGGCGCGCAGGGCCGGGCCGTCGAAGGCCAGCCCCGCCCCTGGGAAGGCGGAGCGGATTTCCGCGAGCAGGCGAAGCCCTTCCTCCCTCTCCAGATGGCAGAGCAGGCCCGAGAGCGCGAAAAACGCGCCGTCCCCGGCACTTATCTCCCGCAGGAAGTCGAGGCCGCGGACGTCGGCGGCGATATATCGCTCCCCTTCACGCGGCGGCAGGAGCCGCGAGCGCAGGGAAAGCGCCTCGGGCAGGTCGACATAATATCGGGGATTTTCCTCCCCTCCCGCCGAGCGGAGCAGCGTGTCCAGCCCGCAGCCGAGGTCGACGAGCGACGCGCCGGGCCTCTCGGCCAGGTATCGCCGCGCGGCCGAGAGCATCAGGGCCTCGCGCAGGGCGTAAAGCCGGCAGTCCGCCAGACGCGCGGCGGAGAAATCCGCGCGGAGCGAGCGGAGGAGCCTCGCGTCCTCCGCGCCGAGGCCCGAAGCGGGATAGCGCCGGGCGAACTCCGCCCGGCACCACAGGGGTATGAGCAGCGTCCTTGCGGCGCCGTCCGTCTCAAAAAACTCGATTTTGCTCATATATTCGCAGGTCTCAGCGTGCGCATGGAGCGCATGTCATAATCGCGCAGGAAGTCCTCCGGGGCGGCGCCGCGCTCCATGCAGGCGAGCAGGATATGCGCGCAGGCGGCCGCGTCGCTCCCCGCGTCGTGGTGCTCGAGCTCCAGGCCCAGGCGGTACGCGAGCGTGTCGAGCCTGTGGTTCGAAAGCGTCGGGAAGGCGCGCCGCGCGAGGCGGACGGTGTCTATGTACGAAGCTATGTGCTTCCAGCGGAGGCCGTAGGCGCGCAGGCACTTGGCCAGGACGGCCATGTCGAAGGGCGCGTTGTGCGCGACGAGTACGCCCTCGGAGAACACCTCCTCCAGCTCCCGACTCCAGAGCTCGGCGAAGTCCGGCTCGCAGCGGCACTGTTCCGGCCTTATTCCGGTCAGCATAATGTTGAATTCGTCGAAGCTGCACTCGGGATTCACCAGAAAGCAGCGCTCCGGGCCAATTATTCCGTCCTCCACCACGCAAAAGCCAATCTGACTTATTCTGTCGTTGCAGCGGTTCGGCGTCTCTGTATCGAAGACAACGTAGCGCATACTCAGGCCCTCCCGAGCTTCAGCGTGCGCAGGTATTCCTTGTCCTCGGGCGAAATGCGCCGGGACTCGACCGCTTTTTGTATGGTCTTATTGTGCACCCATGCAGGCAGGCGCCGCGCCTCGAGCCAGGGGAGGGCCGCCTCCCTCTGCTTGGCGAGCGCCGTGGCGAAATACCAGGCCGCCATCATGTTGACATAATATTCTTCGCAGCAGGCGGAGGCGGCGAGCTCGAGCTGCCCCGGCTCAAAGCCCTCGTCCAGGTAAAAGCCCAGCAGGACGCCGACGCCGAAGCGCACTGTGTAGGTCTCCCGGCTTGAAATCCAGGCCTCGACCTCGCCGAGCAGGCCCTGAGGCCGCTTTTTGAAGCTCTTGGGGCTCAGCAGGTCGCAGGTCGCCCAGTTGTCAACAAAGGGCAGGAAGCGGCGCAGCTCCCGAAGCGTCTCGCCGTAGTCCTTCAGCCCGTTTATGAGCAGGCCGTGGAGGTTGTTTTCGTCGTAAAAGTCGTGAGGCAAGGTTGACATAAAATCAGCGGCCTCCGGGCTCCCCTTCAGCTGCCGCGCCAGGGCGCGCAGCTCCGGCATACGCACGCCGAGGATACGCCCGGGCACGAGGGTGGGCACTAGGCCGGATTGAAACGCGCGGTATTTCTCGTCCGCGAGGGCGCGAAGGCGCGCGGTAAGGGCGGATTCAGCCACGCTTCCCCTCCTTTTTGCGCTTGCGCCGCACCCGTTTCGCGGCGCGTATCTGCCTCATGCCCTCCCGGGTTATCACAACGGCGGGGTCGCGCCGCTCGGAGCAGTTCCAGTTCTCCAGCGCGAAGAACAAAACCGCCTCGCCCACGAGGGCGAAGAGCGCCCAAAGCGCCCAGTTCGGGTCGATAAAGCGCAGGAACAGGAAGTCCGTGATGCAGTACCAGTAACCGAGGCTTGTGAGTATGGTCACAATATAGTTCAGAAGGCCCAGTACGCTCAGGCGTTCGGGGTACTTGTTCATCGTATAGCGGTTGAAGAATATGGGTATATCCGTCCTTATGACACTGTTCCAGCCGATGTATTCCGGTATGAGCAGGCGGCGGAGCCGCTCGCTCTTTATTGTGACGAAGCCGCGGACCTTGTCCGCGGAGGTCCACCAGGCGTTGTGCCGGCAGAGCGCGAAGCCGCAGAGCCAGGGCGGCACGAGCGCGAAGATTATCCAGATGAGCGCGCCGCCGACCAGCATGCCGACGCCGCGCAGAAAGAGCATGAGCGCAGCCATTATTTCCTCCGTGTGTTATTTTGTGAGCGCGAATTCGCGCGCCTCGGCGAGCCAGGCGAGCAGTTCTGCGTCGATTTCCTCCGGGCTCGAGATAATTATATGATGCGTCCAGCGGCCCGGATACGGCTCCGACGCGGCGAGGACGCGCCCGCTTTTGAGCTCGCGGCCGAGGCCGAGGCTCAGGATGATGAAAACCTCGGGGCATTTCCGCCCCATGCGGCGCGTGGAGACAAAGGCGAAGCCGTACCTCGCCTTGAAGCTTATCTGCGTGCGGGAAACGCGCAGCTCCGTCTCGGGCCAGCGCTCGAACAGCCTCTCGCGCAGCTCGGCGTAGAGCGGCAGCGCCGCCTCGTGTCCCATGAAAAATTCCAGTTCGGCCTGAGTCATCGAATCACCTCCCTCATTTTGCCCCAAAACCCGCCCCTTGTCAAGCTCGGCGGGCCGCGCGCATGAAAAAGCCCTCGCGGCCGCGTGAGCCGCGAGGGTTTTCCTTTTTCATTCGAGGCGTACTTTCAAGGCCGCGGAGAGGCTTTCGCCGGGGCGCAGCATGACTGCGCCGGGCCGCTCGGGAAGCGCTCCCGGGCCCGCGTAGCCCTGCCAGGGCTCGAGGCAGACGAAGGGCGTCTCGCCCGGGGCGCCCCAGAGCAGGAACCAGCCGAAGCCGCGCGCGTCCACGGTGACGGCCCCGCCGTCGCCGCGCTCCAGGCGGAACCAGGCGGATTTGGGCTTCTCCAGGTCGACGCTGCCCGCGTCAAAGAGTCCGGGCCTCAGCCTGAGCGCGTCCGTATCCCCGGGCAGCTCGGGCCTCTCGGCGCGGAGCACGCTGCCCCTCGGGGCCAGGAAGCCGGGATGGAAGCCAAGCTGCAGCG
>DVJK01000052.1 GCA_018716795.1 Candidatus Scatomorpha merdipullorum
TAAAAGGAGGAAAACAAAATGACCACTCTCAAAGTCCCCGACATGCACTGCAACATGTGCGTAAAGCGCATCACCGACACCCTGAACGCCGTGAACCTCAAGTTCTCCGTCAGCCTTGACGACAAGACCGTCACCATAGACGGCGACGAGGCCGCCGTCGCCGCCGCGAAGAGCGAGCTGGACGACATCGGCTTCCCCGTCGAGGAATAAGCCCGAGCGCAGAGCGGCGAAGCTCAAGCGAGGCTTTTTTGGTAAGCTGAGAGCCGCCCGCCTGAAAAGGCGGGCGGCTCTCTTTGCGCCCCGCCGCTTGCGGAATCGGGCCGGGCGTGGTAGAATGGTCGGAAGGAATATACAAAGGAGCGTTCCTATGAGACATATACGCAAGCTTACCGCCGCGCTGCTGGCCCTGGCGGCGGCGCTTTCGCTCTCCGCCTGCGGGGAGGACGAGAGGCACGACGTGCAGATAATGGCCATGGACACCGTCATGGGCCTCACGGCCTACGGAACGGACGGCGAGGCGGGCCTTTTGGCCGCGCAGCGCGTCATAAACGCGCTCGACGCCGCCCTCGACCCCGAGCGGCAGGGCTCCACGGCCTACTCGGTAAACCACGCCTCCGGCGCGGGCACGGCCGTCACCGGCCAGGCCGCCGAGATGCTTGAGACGGCGTACACCGTCTATGAGCGCTCCGGCGGCGCGCTGGACCTCACGGTCTACCCGCTGGTGAAGGCCTGGGGCTTCATCGACGGCGGCTACCGCGTGCCCAGCGACAGCGAGATTTCAAGCCTCATGGAGAACGTCGGCTTCGACAGGGCGACCCTCTCGAGCATGAGCGGAACGGACTCCCTGCTCGTGACCCTGCCGACGGGGATGGAGCTCTCCTTCGCCAGCGTGGCGAAGGGCTGCGCCGCCAAGTACGCCGCGCAGGCCATGGCCGCCGCCGGCGTCGAGAGCGGGATAATCTCCCTCGGCGGCAACATACAGACCCTGGGCCTCAAGCCCGACGGGAGCGAGTGGAACGTCGCCGTGCAGGACCCCGAGAACTCCAACGAGTACGCCGGCATCCTCACGGTGGGCGAGTGCGCCGTCGTCACCTCCGGCGGCTATCAGCGCTATTTCGTCGCCGAGGACGGCACGGTCTATCAGCACATCATCGACCCTGACACGGGCCGCCCGGCGGAGAGCGATTTGCTGAGCGTCACCATCGTCTGCGAGGACGGCACCATGGCCGACGCGCTCTCCACCGCGCTCTACGTCCTCGGCGAAAATGGCGCGAAGGACTACTATGACGACTGGGGCGGCGACTTTGAAATGGTCCTCATCACCGACGACGGGCGCGTCATAGTCTCCGGCGGGCTTGTCGACTCCTTCGAGGCGGAGGGGAACCGCGAGGTCGAGTACGCCCGCCGCGGCTGATTACATGATGTGCTCCTCGGGGCAGTTGTCGAGGACGCGCATACCGGCCCGCTTCGGATCCGCGGTCTCGGTTTTGCGGATTCCCGCGGCGTCGTGCATGGCGCAGACGCGCGCCTCGGGGTTTACGGAGATATCCTCCATGCGGCGCTTTTTGCGCTTTGACATATCTATCACCTCACGCATAGCTTAACCGGGACGCGGCCGGTCTATGCGCGGGAAAGGCGGTGGGGGCTTGTTCAATCCGGACATAGACGTGCGCTATCTCAAGGGCATAGGCGAGGCCAAGGCGAAGGCCCTCGCCCGCCTCGGCATACACAGGGCCGGTGAGCTTCTGAGCTTCTTCCCTCGCGCCTATGAGGACCGCAGCGTCATAAAGACCGTCTCGCACCTCAGCGAGGGCGAGTCGGCCTGCGTGCGCGCGATGGTGGTGTCGGAGCCGGAGCTGAGCCGGCTCGGCGGCAGGAAGGAGCTTCTTCGCTTCCGCGTCTCGGACTCCACGGGCACGCTGCTCATCAACATCTTCAACCAGAGCTGGCTCCGGCAGAAGCTCCGCCGGGGCGAGAGCTATATCTTCTACGGCAAAACGCAGCTCTTCGGCCGGAGCTTCGCCTTCACCAACCCGATAATAGAGGCCGAGGACGAGGCCGGCCGCCTCACGGGCCGCATCATGCCCGTCTACCGGCTCACGAGCGGGATAAACCAGCGCGACATAGGCCGGGCCGTGCGCCAGGTGCTCGACGGCGTCGGGCTGGACGTGCCGGAGGCCCTGCCCGCGGAGACGGCGCGCCGGAACCGCCTGTGCACGGCGCGCTACGCCTACGAGAACATCCACTTCCCGGGCAGCGCGCACGCCCTCGCCCTCGCGAGGCAGCGGCTGGTGTTCGAGGAGCTCTTCACGCTGGTCTGCGCCCTCTCGCTTGTCCGCGGCGAGGGCGAGGCGAAGCCCGGCATCGCGCTCGAGGGGCGGGATTTCTCCGCCTTCACCTCCACCCTGCCCTTCTCGCCGACGGGCGCGCAGCTGCGCGCAATCGCCGACTGCGCGCGGGATATGTGCTCGGGCAGGCTCATGAACCGCCTCGTGCAGGGCGACGTCGGCTCGGGCAAGACGCTCGTCGCCGCGGCCCTGATATGGCTCGCGGCGGAAAACTCCCTCCAGAGCGCCTTCATGGCCCCGACCGAGCTGCTGGCGGAGCAGCATTACGCCACGCTCAGCGGCTTTCTCTCGCCCTTCGGGATAAAGATAGTCAAGCTCACCGGCTCCATGGGCGCGAAGGCCAAGCGCGAGGCCCGCGCCGCCCTCGCCTCCGGCGAGGCCGCGCTCGCCGTCGGCACCCACGCGCTCATAAGCGAGGGCGTGGAGTTCAAGCGCCTGGGCCTCGTCGTCACCGACGAACAGCACCGCTTCGGCGTGGCGCAGCGCGCCGCGCTCCAGGCCAAGGGCGAGCGGGCCCACGTGCTGGTCATGAGCGCGACGCCCATACCGCGCACCCTCGCGCTTATCATCTACGGCGACCTCGACGTCTCGCTCATAGACGAGCTCCCGCCCGGCCGCCAGAGGGTGGACACCTTCGCGGTCACGAGCGCGTACCGCAAAAGGCTCAACGGCTTCATCTCCCGGCTCACCGGCGAGGGCAGGCAGGTCTTCGTCGTCTGCCCGGCCATAGAGGCCGACCCCGAGGCGATGAAGGAGCTCGTCTCCGCCGAGGAGCACACGCTTGAGCTCCGCCGCGCCCTGCCCGGCCTGAGCATAGAGTGCATCCACGGGAAGATGAAGCCCAGGGCCCGCGAGGAGATAATGGCCCGCTTCGCCGCCGGCGAGACAGACGTGCTCGTCTCCACGACGGTCATAGAGGTCGGCGTCGACGTCCCGAACGCGGCGCTGATGATAGTCGAGAACGCCGAGCGCTTCGGCCTGAGCCAGCTCCACCAGCTGCGCGGGCGCGTCGGCCGCGGCGGGCACAAGAGCTACTGCGTCCTCGTCTCGGACGCGAAAAACCCCGAGTCGCAAGAGCGGCTCGCGGCCATGACGCACATATACGACGGCTTTAAAATAGCCGAGGAGGACCTGCGCCTGCGCGGGCCCGGCGACTTCTTCGGCGCGAGGCAGCACGGCCTGCCCGAGCTGCACATCGCCGACCTCGGCGCGGACATGGACGTGCTCAAAAGCGCCCAGAGCGCCGCGCTCGAGCTGCTGGAGGCCGATCCCAACCTCGCGAGGGCCGAAAACCGGCCCGCCCGCGCCGCCGCCGAACGCCTCCTCGCCGTGACCGGCGAGCGGCTGAGCTGAAATACGAAAACGCCCCGGAGCCGAAGGCTCCGGGGCTTTTTCGACAGCCCGGGCGCCCTTCCAAACGCGCGGCTCTCAGCCGCCGGCCTCGCCGGCGAAGAGGTGGTCTATGACCTGCTCCATGCGCTCGCTCATGCTCTCGTCGCCGTCGGCGGCGAGGGCGTATATGACGAGCCAGTCGGTGGCGCTGCGCGGGTCGAGCGTGGGCATCCCGCAGTCGATGAGGATGGCGTTGAGTATCCACCAGTGGTTCTCAAGCCTCTCCGCTATGCTCAGATAGTCCTCGTCGAGCTCGCTGTACTCGCCGTCGACCACGTTCTCGGTTATCACGTAGAGCAGAAGCAGCAGCTTGCGCGGGACGTCCTCGCGGTGGGCGCGGATGTTCTTGAGCGAGGTGGCGTTGGGCCAGTTGCGCTTCAAAAGCTTCTGCGTGACGCTGTACCCGCCGCGGCCCCGGCCCGTGGGCATGTGCAGCGAGAGGTACTGCTCCATCACCGTCTCGAGGGAGTAGTCCTCGCCGGGCTCGCCCTCCCAGCCCGTGTCGGGGTGCGTGAGCTGGCTCAGGTACTTCTCAAAATACTGATAGGCCCGCAGATGCAGCGCGCCGAAGCGCTCCAGGCTCCCGAGGCAGACCTCGCGCAGCTCCTCCGGCGTGCCCGCGGCGCGGAACTCGTTTTGCAGCTCGCGCGTTATGTGCCCGCCGCTGCCGCAGTCTATATACTCCCTCTCCCGCGGCGGCTCCGGCAATGAGGCGAGGAAGTCGCGCGCCTCGCCGTAGCCGCGGTCGGCGCGCAGGAACCAGGCGTAGACCGCGTCGCGCAGCTCGCGGTAATGTATGCCGTAGCCCGTGCACTGGCCGAGCAGCGAGCTCAGCTGCCCCTCGCCGAGGTCGAGCGCGAAGGCGATGCGGAAGACGTCCTCGCGCTTCGCCGGCCGGCTCTTCCCCTCCAGCCAGCCGCGCACCTTCCGCGCGACGGAGTCCGGCGCGCTCTCCGGCTCGTAGGCCTGCATGGCCGCGGTGAGCCGCCGCCCCAGGTCGGGGTGGGGGTAGAATTCCCTCAGCGTCTCCGAAAAGCTGCGCAGGACGATGTTCCCGGCGCGCAGGTATTCGGACGCCATCTTCGGCGTCATCGCGCCGGAGCTCAGCCGCCCGTACTCCGCCGCGGCCCTTTCGGTCAGTTGTATCTCCACTTCGCTTCCCCCTCCCGGAATCGAAAGCCGGTCTCGGCCCGCCATGGCGGCGGGCGGCTTTTCGGCGCGCCCGGCGCGCTCCGCCGTTGCGCGGCGGCCGGAGCGCGGCGCTCGCGGGTATTGTACCATGACGGCGCAGCCGTTATGGTACAATGTGTCATCTTTTTCGGTTGCCCCGCAAGGGGCGAGAAAAAGGACATAAGCCCACGTACAACAGCCGCTTTGCGGCTATTGTACCACAGCCCTGCGCCCGTGCACAAGCGCCTGCCTGCGCCGCCGCCGGGCGCGCGCCGAATTTTTCGCAAAAAGCCCGGTTCTGTCCGTTTTGTCCTTGCAAAACACGATGGAATGATATAAAATATGGTATGCCATATGAAAGCGGGGCGAAAAGCGTGAGGAGAGGGAGGAGACTGCTGTATACGGCGGCGGCGCTGCTGGCGCTTGTCGTCGTGGTGTCGGTGGCGGTGCTGTTCATGCCGGCGTCCTTCAACCACCCGGACGCGCGGCGGGTGAGCGAGATTAAGCTCTTCTCCGGACAGACGGGCAGGGGCGCGACCATCACGGACGCGGAGACGATTGAGCGCGTCTGCGACGCGCTGGGCGGCTGCAGCCTGCGCGTGGACGGCGTCTCGCTCGGGCGCATGGGCTACGGCCTGCGCGTCACAATCACGGGCTCGAACGGGGAGCAGGCCTTCTATGTCAACAGCTCCGGCAGCGCCCGGCGCGACCCGTTTTTCTACGCCGCCGAGGGCGGCATGATTGACTACGACTACCTCCTGAGCCTGACGGAGGAATAGCTCAAAAAAACCGCGGGAACAGACCTCACTTAAGTTTCGCCGCCTCATCGGCGAAAGAATTATAAATCCATTTTCGGCGGCGGCGTGTACGCCGCCGCCGAAAATACTTCTCGCAGAGCGGAGTGTGAAAAATCTGCCGGCCTTTGGGCCGGCGGATTTCTTTGCGCGCAGCGAAGCGCCGGTCCTCATCGCCCGAAGGGCGGGAGACCTCATTGTTTGAAAAGGCCGTCGAGGACTTTTCAAACAGGCGAAAAGGACGGGTTGAACCCGTCCTTTTTGCGTTTAGCGCCGCTTTACCGGCAGCTGTATCTCCGTCAGGAACTCCGAGGTGTCGTTCGTGAGGCCGTAGTCTATCATCGTTATCTCCAGCGCCGGGCCTCCGGGCGCGAGGCCCAGGGTGTCCATGCGCTCAAAAAGCCGCTCCCAGGCCGGGGCGGCCAGCTCGTGCCCTCCGGCGAAGCGGATGCTCAGGCCCTCGGCGGCGGGAAAGTCGAGCACGCGCCCGCTGTGCGCCTCGCCGCTCTCCAGTACGGCGAAGAGAAAGTCGCAGGGGCGGAAGCGCCGCGCAGCGAGCGACTCGGCCGAGATGCCGAGACCAATCTTGCCCAGGAAGACGCCCGGGCCCTCTCCCGCGCTGACCAGCTCGCGTATCGCAAGCTCAAGCGACGCGGCGTCCTCGGGATATATGCTCCGCTCGAGCACCGCCATGCTCCGCGCGGCCAGCGGCCCCTCGGCCACCGTGCCCAGCGGGACGGGCGAGGCGGCGAGCTGCTCGAGCCGGTTTAAAATCTGCCGCTCCACCGAGGCGAGCTCCCTCTGCCTCTCGCGGACCTCGCCGAGCTGGAGCTCGAGCATGCGCTGTATCTCCGGCAGGCTCCGGTTATTGATAAACGACGCTATCTCCGGCAGCGGCAGGCCCAGCTGGCGCAGGTAGCGTATGGTGTCCAGGGGCTCGAACTGGTTGACGCTGTAATACCTGTACCCCGTCTCGGGGTCGGTGTACTCGGGCCGGAGCAGGTTCAGCCGCTCGTAATGCCGGAGCGTGCTCACGCTGACGCCGTAGAGCCGCGCCACCTCGCCTATTCTGAAAAGGCCCTCACCGCCCATGGCCCACCTCCCGGCGCGCTTCCCCGCCGGGAAAATCCCGGCTTATGTCTCCCATCAAATCTCCACGCTCTCCCCGGCGTGGATATACCGCAGGCGCGAGCCCATGGCGGACTTGAGCCGCTCATAGCTCGGAAGGCCCGTGCAGTGCCCCGTGAAATACTCCGTGCCGGGCAGGGAGAGCAGGAACTCCGCCGTGGCGTCGACCAGGGGCTCGTTCACGTCCTGAGCGCCCGGTATCGCCAGGTGAAAACCGCCGAAAACCGCCCTCGGAGGGACGGGGTCCATGTTGAAAACTCTGTTGATTATGTTGACTATTCCCCTGTGCGCGCAGCCGGCTATGAGCACGCGGCGGCCGCCCTCGTTTATGAGCAGGTTCTGCTCGTGGGCGAAGCTGTCCGGCGTCTTTGCGTCGGGGCCGAGCAGGACGTCGTTGGCGCTCGAGCGCAGCTCGTTCCCGTCGGCGCCGGAGACGAGAGTGAAGCCCTCGCAGGGCGACGCCGACTCGCCCGTCTCGACAATCCGCCCGCCGCCCTCGAGGGCCGGGTCGAGGCCGATGTACTCGAGTGGCATTCCGGGCTTGTGCGAATAGTGCTTCTCAAAGGCCCCGCGGCGTATGTAGACCTTCGCGGACGGGTTGAGCTCGAGGAAGTCGGCGAGGCCGCCGCCGTGGTCGTAGTGCCCGTGGCTGAGGACGGCGAAGTCGACTCCGGCGAGGTCTATGCCCAGGGCGCGGGCGTTTTGTATGAACGCGCCGCTCGCGCCCATGTCGAAGAGGACGCGCTTCCCGCAGGCCTCAATGTAAAAGCTCAGGCCGTGCTCGCTCTCAAAGCCCTCGAGGGCGCAGTTGTCGATAAGGCAGCTTATCTTCACGCTCAGTCCTCCCTCACTATCGCCTTGACGAAGGGCGCGGCCTCAGGCGGCTCCGCGCCTATGTCGTAGGCCGCGAGCAGGAGCCTCGCCGCGCTCTCCGCGCCCGCCTCGTCGCGGGCGTGGATGGTCGCGACGCTCTCGCCCGCCGCCACGGCGTCGCCGCGCTTCTTGTGCAGCTCGACGCCGACGGCGAGGTCTATGCCGCTCTCCGCCGTCTCGCGGCCGCCGCCGAGGTGCATGCTGACGAGGCCGACGCCCTGGGCGTCTATGTGCCGGACGAAGCCGGAGCTTTCGGCCCTCGCCTCGTACCGCACCGGAGCGGCGGGCAGCAGGCTCTCGTCGTACACCGCGCGGCGGTCGCCGCCCTGGGCCTCGATGAACTCGGCGAACTTCTCAAGCGCGCTGCCGTCTGCGATGCCGCGCTCGAGCTTCGCGCGGGCCTCGGCCTCGTCCTTCGCCGCGCCGGCCCCGGTCAGTATGCAGCTGCCCAGCGTGAGGCAGAGCTCCTCGAGGTCGCCGTGATACTCGCCCTTCAAAAGCGCGAGCGCCTCTTTGACCTCGAGCGCGTTGCCGACGGCGTTTCCCAGGGGCTGGTCCATATCCGTGATGCAGGCGACGGTTTTGCGCCCGGCGAGGCGGCCTATCTCCACCATCTCTCGCGCGAGCGTGAGGGCGTCGGCCTCCGTCTTCATGAAGGCGCCGGAGCCGGTCTTGACGTCGAGGACTATGACGTCCGCGCCCGCGGCGAGCTTTTTCGACATGATGGAGCTCACGATAAGCGGGATGCTCTGCACCGTGCCGGTGACGTCGCGCAGGGCGTAGAGCTTCTTGTCGGCGGGGTCGAGGTCGGCGGTCTGGCCGGCGATGGCGAAGCCGACGCGCTCCACCTGGTTCAAAAACTGCTCGTGCGTCAGCGCGCTGGAGAAGCCGGGGAAGCTCTCGAGCTTGTCGAGCGTGCCGCCGGTGTGGCCGAGGCCGCGGCCGGACATCTTGGCCATGCGCACGCCCTGCGCGGCGACCATGGGCAGCAGCGCGAGGGAGGTCTTATCCCCCACGCCGCCCGTCGAGTGCTTGTCCGCCTTGACGCCGGAGATGGAGCTCAGGTCCAGCGTGTCGCCGGAGTTCATCATGGCGAGGGTGAGGTCCAGCGTCTCCCGCCGGTTCATCCCGCGCCAGACGATGGCCATGAGCAGGGCCGCGGACTGATAGTCCGGTATGCTCCCGTCCGTGACGCCGCGCACAAAGAACTCAATCTGCTCGCGCGTGAGCTCCCCTCCGTCGCGCTTGGCGGCGATTATATCTGTCATAAGCATGGTGCGTACCTCCGCTTGTTTTTTCTCTCTGACGCCGTTTGGGCCGCCCCGCCGGGGGCAGGAAACGGGCTGGAATCCAAAAAATAAATCCCCGGCTGCATTTGCGCGGCAAATGCACGGACGCCCTGCGCCCGTCCGCACCTTGTGCGGAGCTCGGAGATATTATACCATGACCGCAAGCAGTAGGCTTGCACGGCGGCTTCGCCGCCGTCAAACCGCCGAAGGCGGTTTGGGTTATAGTGTAACATCTCCGAGCTGCATTTGCGCGGCAAATGCCCGGGCGCCCTGCGCCCGTCCGCACCTTGTGCGGAGCTCGGAGATATTATACCACCTCTATCGCGGAAACACAACGTATTCGCGGCCGTTTATGCGCCTTACGACGCCCTCCGCCCAGTCCGGCACGGCCACGCCCTCGCTCGGCAGGGCGACGAGGCGTCGCCTGCCGTCAAAGCCCGCGAGCGCGCCGTCGCTGCCCTCGAACCAGAGCTGCGCTCCGCCGGACGGAGCCGCTTCGGGCTCCGTCCTCTCCGCGGCCCCGGGCGCGCCTTCGCCCTCGGGCTCGCCCTCTTCCTCCCAGGGCCCGCCCGGCGGCGGAGATGCGCCGGACTCGGCGGCGTACTCGGGCTCCGCCGGGAACGCGGCCAGCTCGCTGCGCGAGAGCGTCCGCCGGAGCGAGACGCCCTCTCCGTCCGGCGCGAGGACGCCCAGGACGCCCTCGCGCCCTCCGCCGTAGAGCGAAATCCGCGTGAGCCCGCCCGTCCAGTCCGCGCGGGCCGTGAACAGGGTATAGGCCCCGCGCCTCGAGGCCGTCACGCTTCCGCACTCCTTCCCGCCGAGCCTCAGCGGCCATGTGCCCTCCATAAAAATCACCCCCGGCCATAATATGCCGGGGGCGGATTCGGATATGTCAGCCGGACGAGACGTTTTTGAGCGCGGTCTGGACGGTGAACTCCCCGTCGGTCCGGCTCAGCTCGAGGACGCTCGAGTATTTCTCCGCGACGGCGCGCATCTGCGCGAGGCCGAGGCCGTGCTCCCCCTCCGGCTTTGTGGTCAGAAGGCCGCCGCGCCCGTCCGGCAGGACGCGCCCGTCGAAGCTGTTTTCGCAGCTCACGGCGAGGAAGCCCTCGGAGCTGCGCAGCCGGACGCGGACGAATTTCCTCCGGCCCTCGGGCGTGCGCTCCGCGCCCTCCACGGCGTTGTCGAGCATATTCATGAGCAGGCGGCAGAGGTCGTCGTCGGAGATGTTCAGCTCCCGCGGGACTATCGCCGAGGCCCGGAACTCTATGCCCCGCTCCCTCGCGCGCGCGGCCGCGTCCTGAAGCATGGCGTTGACGGCGATGTGCTCGCAGTATCTCGCGCTGCCGTCGGCGGAGGAGCCGCGCCACTCCTCCAGGCTCCGGGCCACGGCCTCGTAGTCGCCGGCCTTGGCGTAGGCGTCCAGGACGGTGAGCCTGTGGGCGAATTCGTGCCTCAGCTCCGCGCCCTCGCGGAGCTTGGCCTCGAGCGAGCGGTAGTTCTCCAGGACGAGCTGGTTTTTGAGCTCCAGGGCCTTCGCCCGGGCCCTGGTGTCGGAGATGCTGCGCAGCATCTCCCAGCCGGAGAGCAGGGCGCAGAGCAGCTCCAGCCAGAGCGTGAGCCAGGACAGCAGCCCGCTCCAGTAGCCCGCCGCCGCCTCCGAGAGCACCGCGGGTATATACCGCGCGAGGTATCCTTCGCCAAAGCAGGAGACGACGTAGCAGACGAGCAGCGCCGCCGCGCTCCCCGCCGCGAGAAGGCCCAGGAGCCGCCAGAAGCGCTTCGAGCGGTGCAGCGCCAGGTACGCGGCTATCGCCAGCGCGGCGAGCGCATCCCAGACGCGCAGCGAGAAGACCTCAATCGCCCACTCCGGGAAGAAATAGCTGCCGAAGCCGTCTATGAGCGGCCCCACCGTGAGCTGCGCCGAGGCGAATATCAGAAGGAGCAGCCGCCAGTTCACCCGCCCGTAGGCCGCGCCGAGCAGGAAGAGCCCCGTCAGCAGCACAAAGGTGATCGCCGTGGCCCCGGCGGGCACGGCGTAAAAGTTGGCGTAGGCGATGCTCTCGCGCTGGTTCGTCGGGTCGTCCGTCAGCTGCACGCTCGGCGGGAAGACGCCCGTCAGGCCCTCGGGCCGGAAGATAACCCGCAGCCCTCCCCTCCGCCCGGCCCTATGCTGAGCCGGAGGGAGACGGGCGCGTCCTCCGCCGACGAGGAGCAGAGCTCCGCGCCGTCGAGCGTTATAGTGTTCACGCCGGTCGCCCCGTCGAAGACAAGGCTCATATAGTCGCCGCGCTCCGGCAGGGTCAGCGTGAAGACGTAGTATTCCCCTTCGCCGCACTCCGGCGGCTCGGAGCCGGGGTCAAAGGCCGCGGCCTCCCCGTCCGGACCGCGCAGCTCCGCGCTCTCCCAGGACAGGACCGGCAGCGAGCCTCCCGTCTCCGTCAGCAGGGCAAAGAAAAGCAGCGTCAGCGCGCAGACGAGCAGAAACGCCCCTGCGAGCAGCCAATTGAGCGCCTTTTTCACCGAGCCCATCCCCTTTCTCTATGCTCTACCATCCCGGCAAGCCCTCACTGCGATAACTCCCCAACTGGTCGTTTATCGGCCCAAACTCGTCGCCTCCGCCGCGCTTTTTCGCCTTTGGGAGAAAAATTTACAGATTCCATCATTTTTAGCTTTATGTTTACCGGAAGCTGTGGTATAGTCTTATACGTATCACTATGCGGAGGCGGATTATGGACGAGCGCAGGACCGATTTGATTGAGGGCCGCAATGCGGTGAACGAGGCCTTGAAGGCCGGCAGGGCGATTGACAAGCTCTATGTCGCGCGGGGCACGAACGACTCCGCCCTCGGGCGAATCACCGCCCGGGCCCGCGAAAGGGGCGTCGCCGTCGTCACGGTCGACCGCCGCAAGCTCGACGAGATAAGCGTCACTGGCTCCCATCAGGGCGTCATCGCCGTCGCCGCGGTCACGCATTACGCGAGCATCGACGACATCCTCGCCCTCGCGGAGGAGCGAGGCGAGCCGCCCTTCGTCATAGTCTGCGACGAGATAAGCGACGTGCACAACCTGGGCGCGATTATCCGCAGCGCGGAGTGCGCCGGGGCGCACGGCGTCATAATCCCCAAACGCCGCAGCGCGGGCCTCACCGCCGTTGTGGACAAGACCAGCGCCGGGGCCGCCGAATACCTGCCCGTGGCCCGGGTCTCCAACCTGCCCGCCGCGCTCGACGAGCTCAAGCGCCGCGGCCTCTGGGTCTACGGCTCCGCCGCCGAGGCGGAGAGCGGGATGTGGGAGACCGACCTCACCGGGCCGCTCTGCCTCGTCATAGGCTCCGAGGGCGAGGGCATGGGCCGCCTCGTGCGCGAGAAGTGCGACGTGCTGGTGAGCATACCCATGCGCGGGCGCGTGAGCTCCCTCAACGCCTCCGCCGCCGCCGCGATTTTGATTTATGAGGCGCTCAGGCAGCGTTCCGGCTCCTGACCGCCCTTGCTGAGGTGTTTCATACTTGTACGGCACTGAGTTTGAAAATACGAATAGCGAAATATACGACGAGCTGAGCCTGGAGAGCATCCTCGCGGAATATTCCGACTTCGACGCCGAAAAGGCCGCCGTGCGCGACACGGCGGAGCGCTCGCGCCAGATTGTCTACGAGGCTCTGGGCGAGACGCAGTTCTCCGGCGGCGTCGAGCGAGACGACGCGGACGGGGAGGAGATATACTCCGACGGGCCCTACGACTCCGCCGGGCCTTATGCGTATACATACGCGCCCGAGTTCGGCGCGCCCGCCGGGCCCGAATACGCGCCCGAGCCGGAGTATGAGGACGAGTCCGAGTACGCTCCCGAGCCCGGCTACGCCCCGGCCCGGGACTACTACCGCTCCGCCGGGCAGTACACCCACCGCCTGCGCCGCGGCTTCGAGCGCTTCGGCCGGCACGTAAACCCGCCCGCGGAGGACGAGTATACGCCCGAGCCCGCCGGCGAGCCGGACTTCGCCGGGGACGACGACGTCAAGGTCTACCGGCCCGCCGCGCAGTTCACGCCGCCCGAGGGCGACGAGGACGTCAAGGT
>DVJK01000053.1 GCA_018716795.1 Candidatus Scatomorpha merdipullorum
CTCGGCGAGGTTGGCGCCCTTGCCGCCCAGCAGCTCGCGCATGTTGGCGTTGCCTTCGGAAAACAGGTACACGTACTTTTTGCTCATCCTTCAACGTCCTTTCAGATTATATGAAGTGTTTTGCTAAGCGAAGTGATTTGACACGATTCGGACGTATCATACAACCGTGGAAAGTATATCATCTTTTTAACGGTTGTTCAAGTAAAATCTTTGCTTTTTTCCGCGGCGATATTCATGCTTTTCGCCTCAAAAAAGCCCGCTTCGCCGTCATTTTGCCCTCAGGGAGGCGAGCGCGTCCGAGAGCCGCGCGAAATCTGCGCCCGAGAGCGTCTCGCCGCGCGAGCGCGGGTCTATCCCGGCGGCGTCCAGCGCCGCGAGGACCTCCGCGCGCTCAAAGCCGCCCAGGCCGTTCGAGAGCGCGTTCGAGAGCGTCTTGCGCCGCTGGGAGAAGGCCGCGCGCACGCAGCGGAACATGAGCGCCTCGTCGCGGACGGCGCAGGGCGGCTCCGCCCTCGGCGTGAGCGCGACCACGGAGCTCGTCACCCTGGGCCGGGGCATGAAGCACTCCGGCGGCACGTCGAAGAGCCGCTTTACCTCGCAGTGCCAGTTCACGAACACGGTGAAGGCCCCGTAGTCCTTCGTGCCCGGCGCGGCGGCGAGGCGCTGGGCGACCTCGCGCTGTATCATGACGGTCATGCGCTCAAAGCAGCCGGCCTCGATAAAGGCCGCGAGGAGCGGCGTCGTGACGGAATAGGGCAGATTCGCGCAGACGACGGGCCGCAGCGCGCCGGCCCTCTCGCGCACGAGCGCCGCGAGGTCGAGCTTCGCCGCGTCGCCCCAGACTATCTCGACGTTTTCAAGGCCGCCCAGGGTCTCGTCGAGGACGCCGCGCAGGGCGTTGTCCAGCTCTATGGCGACGACCTTCTTCGCGCGCCGGGCCAGCTCGCTCGTGAGGCAGCCCACGCCTGGGCCGACCTCGAGCGCGAGGGTGTTTTCATCCGCGCCGGAGGCCTCGGCTATGCGCCGGGGCACGGAGGGCTCTATGAGGAAATTCTGGCCCAGCGCCTTTGAGAAGCGAAAGCCGTGCCGCTCGAGCAGGGCCTTGAGTTCGGCGGGGCTGGTGAGCCTCATCCCGCCTCACCCGCGGCGAGGGCCGCGCCTATGGCCGTGGCGAAGGCGCTGTGCCCGGGGATGAGGTAGTCTATCCCATAGCCGTCCACAAAGCGCTTGAAGTTCGCGCGGGAGGGCGCGGTCTCGGCCACGGCGCCGGTTATGACCACGGCCTTCGCGCCGCAGCCCTGAAGGGCGATGAGGCTCATCGTGCCTATGACCTGATAGACCAGCGTGCAGAGCCCGGCGGCCCAGTCGGCGTCCGTCGCGTCCGGGTTGAGGCGGGCGAGGTTGCTGGAGGTGAGGTCGGCGGCGAGCTGGCCGTGCATCTCCACGAAGTCGCCTATCGTGAGGTCGACGCGGTTGGTGTTCCCGCTCATGGCGAGGGCGTCGAAGCGCCTCATGTCGCTGATGCCGAGCACCCTCTGCGCGAGGCCGGTGAGCGTGCCCGCGCCGACGCCCGTGCCGCAGAGGTGCGTGAAGACGCCCTCCTTCGCGTGGACGAAGGCCGTGCCCGTGCCCACGCTCGCGACAATCACGTCGTCGCGCCCCGTGAGCAGGACGGCCCCGCGGCCTATGGCCTCCGGCTCCGTGACGCGGACGGGCTCCGGCCCCGGCGCGCCGAGACTCGTGTTCGCGGCCGAGAGGCCCGCGAGGCCGACGGCCCGGGCCCGGCTCAAATCCAGGCCCAGCCTCTCGCAGAGGGCGGCGATGTCGCCGCCGCGGCCCGGCTCGTAGTGCGTGAGGGCGAGCTTCCCGTCCTCGAGGGCCGCCAGCTTGACCGCGGACGCGCCCATGTCTATGCCGATAATCATATCTTGCACGCTCCCCTTCTCCTGCCTCACTCGGGCATATACCGCGCCGCGGAGTCGATAACGACGTTCCCGTTCGCGTCCAGCAGCGGCGTGATGCCGGAGGCCCCGCTGCCGTAGGTGACGAGATAGTTGACGCCTGTGGCCGTATCCACCACGACCATCAGCGCGCCGAGGTAGAAGCTCTGCTCCTCCTTTACAACAAAGCGCTTTTCCTTCTTGGCCATTTCAATGCCTCCTCACAGCAGCTTCTCATAGCCGTTCCTGAGCGGGTCGCCCTCGGTCTGGTTCGTCTCGCCGATGTTGACGACGCCGCAGTACGTATAGCCGTTTTTCTCGCACAGGCGGTTCATGGGCGCGTTGTCGCGGTGCGTGTCGACGCGCACGCTCTGCTTCCCCATGCCGGAGGCGAGCTCCTCGGCGAAGGAGAACATCTCGCCGGAAAGGCGCGTGCCGCGGAATTTCGCCGCCGCCATCGTGCGGTGAATGACGGCGTAGTTCTCGCCCTCGGTGAGCCATTTGCCGTCTATGCCGGGGTAGCAGGCCTCCGGCTCCATGGACACGCACTCATAGCCCGCGAGCTCGCCGGTGTCCAGACAGTCGAAGGCCCAGCCTCGCCCGGCGGCGATGTCGGCCATAATGGTCTCGCGGTTGGGATAGCCGTCCTGCCACTGGTCGACGCCGCGCTCGCGCAGGAAGGCCTTGGCCTCCTCCATAACGGCGAGTATGG
>DVJK01000054.1 GCA_018716795.1 Candidatus Scatomorpha merdipullorum
GCTCTTGATGCCGCCGGCGGCCTTGACCTTGACCTCGCTTCCGACGTTCGCGCGCAGGAGGGCGACGTCTTCGCGCGTGGCCCCGCCGGTGGAGAAGCCGGTGCTGGTCTTGATATAGTCCGCGCCCGCGGCGGTGACAGCCTTGCACATCTCGAGCTTTTCCGCCTCGGTGAGCAGGCAGCACTCGATTATGACCTTGAGCACCCTGCACTCGGTGGCGCGGCGCACGGCCCTGATGTCCTCGAGCACGCCGTCCCAGTGCCCGTCGCGGGCCATGCAGAGGTTGGCGACCATATCTATCTCGTCGGCGCCGTTTTTGACGGCGTCGGCGGCCTCGAAGGCCTTGGCCTCCGTGCTGCTGTAGCCGTTCGGGAAGCCTATGACGGTGCAAATCTTCATCTGCTCCCCGACATAGGCCTTCGCGCCCCTGACATGGCAGGGGGGGATGCAGACGCTGGCGCAGCCGTATTCTATCGCCTCGTCGCAGAGAGCCCTTATTTCCTCGCTCGTGGCGGTTACGTTCAGCAGGGTGTGGTCGCAGCGGGAGAGTATTTCGTTAAGCTCCATAGGGCAAAACTCCTTTTTGTAAGATGAGAGCATTATACTATACGCGGCCGGAATATACAAGCGCGGCGGCGAATATGGTAAAGCATCACCCCGGGGACAACTTACGATTGGGAGATTGCTGTATGGACGAGTCTAATATCAGGAACCGCGCCCTGCTCCGCGGCGTTCTGGCCGCCGCGCCGAGGTATTCACACACGAGCCGAGGCGAGCACTTTTATACCTTTCCCGTCGAGACGCGGCGTCTTTCGGGCACGGCGGATACGATAAACGTGATAGCGAGGGAGAGCCTGCTCGCGGCCGCGGAGGTGTTCGAGGCCGGGAACATATATGTCTCCGGCGAGCTGCGCAGCTTCAATAACCGCAGCGGCGAGGGCGCCAAGCTGGTCATAACCGTGTTCGCGAGGGAGCTGATGCTGGAGTCCGGCGAGGACGTGAACGAGGTCTTCCTCGACGGAACGCTCTGCAAGCTGCCGGTGCTGCGCAGCACGCCTCGCGGCCGCGAGATATGCGACCTCATGCTCGCTGTGAACCGCCGCTGCGGACGCAGCGACTATCTGCCCTGCATCTGCTGGGGACGCCGCGCGCGGGAGTATTCCCTGCTGCAGACAGGCGACAGGCTGAGCCTTACGGGGCGCATCCAGAGCAGGCAGTACATAAAAATGATAGACGGCGAGCCGGTGGAGAAAACGGCATACGAGGTGTCCATAACGGGATAGACCCTCCGGAGGCGCAAAAACCGCCCGGCGCGAGCCGGGCGGTTTTTAAGTTTTTCAGCCCTCGCAGGCGAGCTTTACGGCTATCTGCGCGGCGACCCTGGCGTTGTTGAGGGCGAGCTGGATGTTGCTCGCGAGGCTCTCGCCGCCGGTCAGGTCCTTGACCTTGGCGAGGAGGAAGGGGGTTATGTCCTTGCCGTGTACCCCGGCGGCGTCCGCCGCGGCCAGAGCGGTCTGGATGACCTTTTCCATCTCGTCGAAGTCGAGGCCGTATTCCTCGGGTATCGGGTTGGCTATAAGGACGCCGCCGGCGAGGCCGAGCTCCCACTTGGCGCGGAGTATTGCCGCGGCCTCGGCGGGATCGGCGCAGGCGTAGTCGAGCTTGTGCCCGCTTTTGCGGCAGTAGAAGGCGGGGAACTCGTCGGTGCCCATGCCGAGGACGGGGACGCCCATGGTCTCGAGGTACTCGAGCGTGCGGCCGATGTCCAGTATCTGCTTGGCTCCGGCGCAGACGACGGCGACGGAGGTGTGCGCGAGCTCCTGGAGGTCGGCGCTGATGTCCATCGTGACCTCGCCGCCGCGGTGGACGCCGCCTATGCCGCCGGTGGCGAAGACGCGGATGCCGGCCATCTCGGCCATGAGCATGGTGGTGGCGACGGTGGTCGCGCCGGTGCGGCCGCTCGCGATATAGACGGGCACGTCGCGGCGGGAGACCTTGCCGACGTCCTTCGCTTCGCACATGACGGCGAGGGCCTCCTTGTCGAGGCCGACCTTCAGCTTGCCGCCGATGATGGCCATCGTCGCGGGCACGGCGCCGTTTTCGCGCACGACCTCCTCGACCTGCGCGGCGAAGCCGAGGTTTTCGGGGTAGGGCATGCCGTGGCTGAGTATCGTGCTCTCCAGTGCGACGACGGGCTTCCCGGCGTCGAGCGCGGCCCTGATTTCGGGCTGGATGTCCAGATATTTTGCAAGATTCGTCATGATTTCGCTCCTTATCCCTTATCTGAGTAGTTCCTGATGGTGTATTTCAAAAGCAGCTCGCTCATCTCCCGGCTTATCGTGTCGTCGCTCTCGACGGCGATATGCCCGGCGGCGAGGGCGCAGTCAACGGCGTCTTCCGGGCTCATGCCCTTCACGAAGCCGTAGACCAGGCCGGCGAGGAAGGCGTCGCCCGCGCCGGTGGCGTTCCTCATCTCGCTGACCGGCCTCAGCGCGCGGTAAAAGCGCTCGCCTCCGGCCCCGGCGAAGTAGCAGCCGCGCTCGCCCAGACTGACGGCGACGCATTTCGCGCCCCGCTCCGCAAGCGAGGCCGCGGCCCGTTCGACGCCCTCGTCCGTGTCCGTGTCCATCCCGGCGAGGACGGCGAGCTCGAGGCTGTTGGGCTTGAGGCCGTAGAAGCGCCCCGCCAGCGGGGCCGCGCGCCGGGCGTAGGCCGTGCTGACCGGGTCGAGGAAGACGGGCGTGTCTCCCGCGCTGTCGAGGATGCGCTCAAGCGTCTCCGCGCCGAGGCAGGGGTCGCAGACCACCGTCGCCGCGCCGCGGATGAGCTCGCGCTTCGAGTCGACGACAGCCGGCGTCAGGTGCTCGAGCACGCTCATATCCGACATGGCGACGAGCATATCCGCGCGCTCGTCGAGTATTGAGACGTAGGCGCTCGTCGTGACGCCGGGCAGCGTCAGGCTCTCGGACATGTCGAGCCCCGCCGCGGCGCTCTCGCTTTTGACGAGCTCGCCGAAGAGGTCGTCGCCGAGGACGGAGACCATCTTCGCCTCCACGCCCAGCCGCGCGAGGTTTTCCATCACGTTCCGCGTGACGCCTCCCGCGCTTGTGCGCAGATGGCCGGGGTTTGAGTCCCGCATAACTATCGCCGCGCGCGACATACCGTGCACATCCACGTTCGCCGCGCCGATTCCGAGCACATACACGCTGCATCCCTCCAAACACTTTATTATATTATGCGCCCGCGGCGCTGTCAAGAAATCTGCGGGCGCGAAGGGGAGCGAAAAAGGGTATGCGCGGCCTGCGCATACCCTTTCGTGCAGGCGTCCGGATTGGACGCGCCCTTCAGTTGTTCATCTCGACGCTCGCGAGGATGTTCCGGCAGAGGAAGACGCCCAGGAGCGTCACCAGCGCGTTTACGCCCGCGAGCACGAGCAGGGCCGTCCACTCGGGCAGGACGATCGAGGCGAGGATCGCCGCGGCGACGCCGGGCGCGGCCATCAGGATAAGCACGATGAAGTAGAAGAGGAAGACCAGCGCCTTGACCGTCATGCCGCCGAAGACGCGCTCGGTCACCAGGTTGCCGGCGACGAAGAGGTAGGCGTAGCTGAAGTACGCGGCCGCCGCGGCGGCGATGCT
>DVJK01000003.1 GCA_018716795.1 Candidatus Scatomorpha merdipullorum
CTCGGCGAAGTGCTCTTTGACGAGCTCATGCTTCCCGCCGGGAAGAAGACCAAGACCGGCTGGAGCACGAACGCCGACGTGCTCGAAAAGCTCCGCGGCAAGCACCCGATAATCGAGGATATCCTCGACTACCGCATGCTCACCAAGCTCAAGAGCACCTACGCCGACGGGCTCATAAAGGTCATATCGCCCGACGGGCGCATACACACGAACTTCAAGATGACCGTCACCGCCACGGGCCGCCTTTCCTCCACGGAGCCGAACCTGCAGAACATCCCCATACGGAAGGAGCTCGGCGGCGAGATACGCAGGATGTTCGTCGCCGCGCCCGGCTGCCTTTTGGTGGACGCGGATTACAGCCAGATTGAGCTCCGCCTGCTCGCGCACATCTCCGGCGACGAGACGATGAGGAACGCCTTCCTCAGCGGCGAGGACATCCACGCCGTCACCGCCTCGCAGGTCTTCGGCGTACCGCTCGCAGAGGTCACGGCGCAGCAGCGCAGCCACGCCAAGGCCGTCAACTTCGGCATAGTTTACGGCATATCCGCCTTCTCGCTCGCGCAGGACATAGGCGTGCGCCCGGCGGAGGCGAAGGCGTATATAGACGCCTACCTCGAAAAATACCACGGAGTTCGCGAGTATATGGAGCGCGTCATCGCCGAGGCGAAGGAAAAGGGCTATGTCGAAACCCTTTTCGGCCGCCGGCGCCCGCTGCCGGAGCTCAAAAGCTCCAACTTCAATACCCGCTCCTTCGGCGAGCGCGTCGCGCGCAACATGCCCATACAGGGCACGGCGGCGGACATCATGAAGCTCGCCATGGTCAACGTCCACCGCCGCCTGAGGGCCGAAGGGCTCAGGAGCCGGCTTTTGCTCCAGGTACACGACGAGCTTATCGCAGAGTGCCCTGAGGAGGAGGCCGAGCGCGTCAAGACGCTGCTTGAGGAGGAGATGAGCGGGGCCGTCAGCCTCTCCGTACCGCTGACGGCAAACGCCAAGACGGGCCGTTCCTGGGCGGAGGCGCACTGATATGATAAGCTATGAAGAAGCCGGGCGCGTGCTCGACGAGGCCGCCGACGCCCTGCCCGAGGAGATATACCGCGACCTGAACGGCGGCGTGAACCTTATCCGCGGCGTCCGCACGGACGAGCACGGCCTGCTCATAATGGGCACGTACAACGTCAACCAGATGGGCCGCTATGTGGAGATTTACTACGGCTCCTTTCGCCGGAAGTACCCGGACGCCCCGCCCGAGAAGTGCGCGCGCGAGCTTGTGCGCACGCTCAAGCACGAGCTCACGCACCATATAGAGAGCTTGGCCATGGACCGCAGCCTTGAGAAATGGGACGAGCAGCACGTGGCGGAGCTCCTGGCCGGGCTTGACGACGAGCTCGAGCCCCTGGAGATAGGCAGCGTCCTCTTCGTCGACGCGGACGGCTCCGGCCTTGCGGAGACGGCCCTCGCCATGTTTGAGACCGCCGCGCGCGAAAACGGCATGGAGGACATAGCCGCCGCCTGCGCGAGCATGGGGCCCTCCGGGCCGCTGAGCCTCAAGGCCGTCCGCGCCGCGGCGCGCTACGGCGTGGAGATAAGCTCCGCCAAGGCCCCGCCCGAGCTCACGAAGGCCCTGTGCGAGGGCCATGACGCCGTCATGTGCATGACCGCCGCGCAGGCCGACGCGCTCGCCGCGCGCTGGCCGGAGCTCGACGAGAAGATAATGTGCCTCGGCGAAGCGGACTACGTCCCGCCGCGCCTGGACACGCAGGGCGGCTGGAACAAGCTGGCCGACCGCCTGGCCACGGAGATAAACGCGCTTTCGGAGGAGCTCATGGGCACGGAGGACGGGGATGATTGAGGTGCGAAGGGCCGAAATGGCCGACCTGAACTGGCTTGAGAAGACCGAGCGGGAGAATTTCTCCCTGCCCTGGACGCTTGATATGTTCGCCCGCATGCTCGAGGGCGGGAGCTATTCCGTCCTCGTCGCCCTGGACGGAGGCGAGAGGGCGGGCTTCCTCGTCCTCAGCCGCGTCCTGGACGAGGGCGCGGTGGACAACGTCTGCGCCTCGGCGCGCTTCCGCCGCCGCGGCGTGGGCGGCGCGCTGGTGTCCGCCGCCGCGGAGCTCGCCCGCGCCGAGGGCCTGAGCCTTCTCACGCTCGAGGTGCGCGAGTCGAACGCGCCGGCCCTGGCGCTCTACAAAAAGCAGGGCTTTGAAATCCTCGGCAAACGCCCCGGCTACTACGAGCAGCCGAGGGAGGACGCCGTTATAATGACACTTTATCTGAAAGAGGCGCAATCATGATTATTCTTTCCGTTGAATCCTCCTGCGATGAGACCGCCGTCGCCCTCGTGCGTGACGGCAGGGAGGTGCTGACCGACCAGGTTTTCTCCCAGGCCGACCTCCACGCGGTCTACGGCGGCGTCGTGCCCGAGATTGCCTCGCGCAGCCACATCGAGGTCATATACCAGCTCGCCGACCGCGCTCTCGCCGTGACGGGCCTCACGCGCGCGGACATAGACGCAGTCGCGGTCACATATGCGCCCGGGCTGATAGGCGCGCTGCTTGTCGGCGTGAACTTCGCCAAGAGCCTGGCCTTCGGCCTCGGGGTGCCGCTCATACCAGTTCACCACATCCGCGGGCACATCGCGGCCAACTATCTCGCCTTCCCGGAGCTGGAGCCGCCCTTCCTCTGCCTCGCCATCTCCGGCGGCAACACGCTCATAGCCGATGTGCGCGGCTACACGGATATCCGCGTCCTCGGCTCGACGCGGGACGACGCCGCGGGCGAGTGCTTCGACAAGACCGCGCGCGTCCTCGGCCTGCCGTACCCCGGCGGCAAGCCGCTTGACGACCTCAGCCGGAGCGGAGACGACGCGAAGTATCACATGCCGCGCTCCCACGTCGAGGGCAACGAGCTCGACATGAGCTTTTCCGGCCTCAAGACCGCGGTGATAAACCTTGTCCACACCGCCGGGCAGCGCGGCGAGGAGCTTGACCGGGCCTCCCTGGCCGCCAGCTTCACCCGCGCGGTGAGCGAGAGCCTCGTGCCGCGCACGATGGAGGCCCTAAAGCGCCTGGGCTATGACAAGCTGGCCGTCGCCGGCGGCGTCGCCGCCAATTCGCGCATCCGCCGCGACTTCACCGAGGCGGCCGAGAGGGCCGGCGCGAAGCTCTACATACCGCCGCTCAGGCTTTGCGGCGACAACGCCGCCATGATAGGCTCGCAGGCCTATTACGAATACCTCGCCGGGCACACCGCCGGAGCCGGGCTCAACGCCCTGGCCACGCTGGAGGTCTGAAGCAAAAGGGGGATAAGGCAGTGGGAGTTCACGACGGACACCGGCAGCGGGTCAGGGAGCAGTTTGAAAGGCAGGGCCTGGACGCCTTCACGGATATCCAGGCCCTGGAGCTGCTGCTCTTTTACGTCCAGCCCCGGAAGGATACGAACGTCACGGCTCACAACCTCATAGACGAGTTCGGCACAATCAAAAACGTCCTCGAGTCCGAGGTGGACGAGCTCTGCCAGGTCGAGGGCGTCGGGCATGAGACCGCGCTCTTCCTCAGCCTCGTCGGCCAGATGGCCCGGCGCAAGGAGCTGCGGGCGATAAACCGCAACTCCGTCCTGCGCAGTACGATAGACGTCGTGCACATCCTGCGCCCGCGCTTTGAGGGCGCGACCGTGGAGAAGGCCTACGTGCTGCTCATAGACGGGGAGTATCATCCGATAGACTGCGTGCTCCTGGCCGAGGGCGGAGGGCAGAAGGTGCATATCAACATCAGCCGCCTCGCCAGGATTGCGCTCAACAAGCGCGCCGCCGGCATCATCCTCGCGCACAACCACCTCATAAGGTCCGCCGCCCCGTCGAACGACGACCTGGCGATGACGAACAAAATTGAGCGCACCCTCAACGCGCTGGAGGTGCAGCTCCTCGACCACCTCATCTTCTACAAGAGCGAGTACTACTCGATAAAAACCGGCGAGGGCGCGCACTTCTTCAGCTGCTGATGCAGCCCTTGCTGCAAGCCGATGCGCGAGGGCCGGAGACCGCGTTCTTATGTAAACAAGAGCGAAAAACGCAACCGGAGGCGGATATCAACACAGGGTTTTGAAGATAATGGGAATATCGGCTCAAAGGCCCGTGCTGTAAGGCTTTCTTCCGTGTTGGAAACTCTGTTGGAAATGTGTATAACTCGCAGCAATCAAGTTTCGCGTAAAATTTATGTATATCCGAAACCGGGAGCGCATTCTACGTTGCGGCGAATTTTACGCGGGTTTTACGGCGCGTTTTTCCGTTTTACACGAAAAATCTGCCGGGCGGCGGCGAAGCGCGCCGGCAAAAGCCGAAGCCTGTCGAGGCACGGTTACAATTTTTAATTCAAAATTACAGATTGTAATCGCCTCGCAAACGCCGGCCCTGCAAAACGCAAAATCCCGGTTGACAAAAGCCCCGGCGTCTGCTAAAATAATCGGGCACGCAAATGTGCTGGCATAGCTCAGTCGGTAGAGCAGCTGATTCGTAATCAGCAGGTCGTGTGTTCGAGTCACATTGCCAGCTCCACGTCAGAACAAACTGCGCTGCACTGCGCCGACGGGCTCAGCCGAAAGGCTGGGCCCGTCGGCATCCGTTCCGCTCCGTTTGTTCTTCCTTTCAAATCCGAACCCGCTTTGCTGGGCTTCGGATTTGTTGTTTTTTTAGCGCAAAGTTCGCTTCCTTGCGCCTCCTTTCAAAATCGCAACCACGATGTTGGGTTGCGATTTTGTGTTTTTAAGCGCAAAGTTCGCTTCGCCGCTTTGCGGTTTGGCCATGTATTCCTGTTGACAGGCGTAGACTTGTGTGATATGATGTGTTTACAATAGTAAACATGGAGGTGGGCCAAATGACCATAACCGAGGCCGAGTGGGCGGTGATGGAGCTGTGCTGGGAGAGGCCGGGCATTGGCGGGCGCGACTTTGTCGAGGCGCTTTCCAAGTCCCGCGGCTGGAGCCGGAGCACGACGCTGACGCTTTTGCGCCGCCTGGAGGACAAGGGCGCGCTGCGCACGGTCGAGCTCTCGCGCTCGCGCGTGTATTACCCGGCCATAGAGCGCGACGAGGCCGCGATGAGCGAGACCTCAGAGCTAATTGAGCGCGTTTACCGCGGGAGCCTCAGCCAGCTGGTGAGCACCTTTACGAAGAAGCAGGCGCTCCCGCGCGAGGAGATTGACGAGCTCTACGCCACGCTTCAGCGCATGGAGGACGAGGCCCGGGAGGAGGAAGGGCGATGAAGTGGTTCCTCATCTGGGCGCTGACGGCCTCGCTGCTCATACTCGCGCTGCTGCTCATAAGGCGGCTCGCGCGCCGGAAGGCCTCGGCCCGGGCCATATACGCCCTCTGGCTCTTCGCGGCGCTTCGCCTGCTCATACCGGGCAGCGTCTCCGTCGATGCGCCCTCCGTCGCCGCGGCAGTGGAGCGCGCGCCGGTCGTGCAGATTGCCGGTGAGCTGGACGGGGCAGAGAGCATCGAGTATAAGCCCACGGGCGAGGTGGAGGCGCGCTTTGAAGGCGGCTTCGCCGGGCCCGAGATAGTCGCCGAGCAGGTCACGCAGCGCGAATTTGACCTCATAAGCGCGCTCCTGGCCCTCAAGCGGCTTGTCCTGCCGCTCTGGCTGACGGGCGCAGGTATCGTCGCTCTTGCATTCGCGGCGTCGTACCTGAGATTTTCCCGCTCGCTTCGCCGCGACCGAAGCCCGCTCTGGATTCCGGGCTCGCCGCTCGCCGTCTACGTCTCCGGCGCGGTGGACACGCCCTGCCTCTTCGGCCTCGTCCGCCCGGCCGTATACGTCCCGGCGGAGACGGCGGCGGACGAGAGGCTGCTGCGCCACGCAATAGCGCACGAGTATTCGCACTTCATGCAGCTTGACCACGTCTGGGGCGTCCTGCGCGCCGTTTGCCTCGCGCTGCACTGGTATAATCCCCTCGTCTGGCTGGCCGCAAAGCTCAGCCGGCGCGACTGCGAGCTCGCCTGCGACGAGGCGGCGATAGAGCGCCTGGGCGAGGACGAGAGGGCGGACTACGGCCGCTCGCTGATTAGGCTCACCTGCGAAAGGGCGCGCGGCTCCGCCGTCGCCACCACAATGTGCGCCGGGCCCCGCGAGCTGAAGGAGAGGATAAGGATGCTCACGCGAAAGAGCCACAGCATCGCCGCCCTTGTCCTCGCCGCGCTGCTGAGCGTGACCGCCACGGCCTGCTCCTTCGCCGGCGGCGAGAGC
>DVJK01000004.1 GCA_018716795.1 Candidatus Scatomorpha merdipullorum
AGCATGACGGCGATTATGAGCGCGGCCGAGCCCGCGACGGCGTAGTACAAGGCGAATACCTCCAATCGGTACCGCCCTCCCGGGCGGAAAGCCTATAATATCACGCCGCGGCGCAAAGCACAAGCGGGAAAATCAAGGCTTCCGCGTTTATTTGAGCTCGAGCCGCCTGTACGGCGGGTCAAAGCCGTCCGTCTTTGCGAAGGTGCGGCCTATCTTGCTGAGGAGGCCTCCGCCGCTCTCCGGCAGCGGCACGTCGGCGAAGCGCGCCTCCGTGTCCAGCAGCTCGAGCACGGCGATTATTTTATCTCCGACACGTCTGTATTCCATCAGCTCTCCTCCTCGTTTCCGCTCCCCGCGCCCCTTCCGGCGTGGGGCAGGTTCCAGCGGAAGGCCGCGGCGAGCAGCCTTATGACGACGGTCGCCGCCATGCCGAGCGTGAGCGCAAGCGTCTCGTTCACGCCCAGCAGCGCGGCGCAGAGCAGCGCGCCGAAGATGGACGCGCTGGCGTAGACGTGCTTGCGGAAGATGAGCGGCGTCTCGCCGGACATGATATCCCGCAGCACGCCGCCGCCCACGCCCGTGACCACGCCGACGAAGACCAGCAGGAACACGCCGTCCTGCCCCGCGTCCAGCGCCGCGCCCATGCCCGAGACGGTGAAGGCCCCGAGGCCGAGGCTGTCCATGACCAGCATCGCCACGGCGTAGGGCCCGGAGCGCTTCTCCGTCCAGCCGCGCCGGGCGATGAGGAAGACGATGACGGCCGCCGCCAGGCTTATCGCGGCGTAGATAGGGTGCTGGAAGGTGCGCGGCGGCGTGAGGCCCAGGATGAGGTCGCGTATGACGCCGCCTCCGACGGCGGTGGTGAGGCCGAGTATCATGACGCCGAAGACGTCCATGTCGCGGCGCACGGCGGTAAAGGCGCCGGAGACGGCGAAGGCCGCCGTGCCTATTATCTCAAATGCGAGCAGTACGGTGTCCATCACTTGCCCCTCCAGGGCGGGCGGAGCACGGCGACAAGCGCCGCCGGGCGGGTGCTTTTGTCGAGAGTGAGCCGGTTTGTGGGCAGATATTCCGCCTCCTCCGGCGAAAAGAGGCTTATGAACTCCTCGAGCGGGCGGAGCCTCCGGCTCCCGCCGCCGACGTTGTAGTGCATCGGGAGGACGAGCCCCGGCCCCGTCCGGCGCACAAGCTCATAGGCGGCGTAGGGCTCTATCGTGAGGATGCCGCCGACGGGCAGCATAAGCGCGTCGCAGCCGGAGATTTTCTCCTCCTGCGCCCTTGTAAGCCCGCAGCCGAGGTCGCCGAGGTGGACATGCCGAAGCCCCTCGGCCCTTATTATCCGCGCGGTGTTTTCCCCGCGGAGGCGGCCGCGCAGGACGTCGTGATACGTCGGCATGTCCTCGACCTCAAAGGGTGAGGGGAGGCCGCGGCCCCTCAATCTCACCGCCGAAAGGGCCCCGTGCCCGTCGTGCCCGTGGCTGCAAAGCGCCTCGTCGGCCTCGAACCGGAGCTCGGGAAAGCCCGCGAGCGTGCCGCCGCGGAAGGGGTCGAGCAGCAGGGAGTACCCGCCGCTTATGAGCTCAAAACAGGCGTAGCCGTGCCAGATTATCTCCATAGGTCTCCTCCATAGCGTATAGGCCCATTTTAACGCGGAGGGGCGGAGTTTTCAACTGTCCATTGCGTTTGGGGCCGGCAAATGCTATAATGATGGAAAATAGGAGGTGCGAGATGAACAAAAAGGAACTTGTAAGCCAGCTCATAACCGCCGTCGCGTACATTGCCGTCGGCATTGTCGTGACGCTCAACCCCGAGGCGAGCTCGAACCTCCTCTGCAGGGGCATAGGTATCGGCGCGCTCGCATACGGCGCGTTCTGCATCCTCTTTTACTTTATCCGCCGCGGCGACGACGATATCTCGCGCTTCACCCTGCCCGTGGGCATAGCCTTCGCGGCGGTCGGGGCCTTCTGCCTCATCGCGCCGAGGGTCGTGCTGAGCATCCTGCCGCTCATGTTCGGTATCGTGCTGCTCATTGACGGCGCGGGCAAGCTCGGCCGCGCGCTGGAGCTCCGCCGCATGGGCTTCGCGCGCTGGAGCCTCATCGCCATGGTCGCGGGGCTCATAATGTTCTTCGGGCTCTGCTTCGTCATGCAGCCGGGCATGGCCGTCGACATGGTCGCCCGCCTCTTCGGCGCGCTCCTCGCCGCCGACGGCGCGATAGAGCTGTACTTCGCCTTCAGGGTATACAAGCTCAACAGGAACAGATAAAATCTGGCCTGAAAGGCCTCGACGCCGTTTCAGCCAATAAGGTCTCCCGCCCTTCGGGCGATGAGGACCGGCGCTTCGCTCAGCGCACAAAAAGGGCCGGTCTGCGGACCGGTCCTTTCTGCACCTTCGCTGCGAATTCGCCTTGCGATTTCATTCGACGCCAATTTATTTCGCCGCCGGGGCGGCGAAAGTCTGCGGGGCCGGGCTTAGATATTTTCGAGCCTGTCCGCGATTTTGCGAAACACCTTATAGAAGGTCTCCACCTCGTCCGCCCGGAGCTCGGCGGAGACCTCGGCCAGCTTGCTGGAGACTATTCCGCTCATGGCCTCGGCCTGCTCTCGGCCGGCGTTGGTCAGCAGGAGGCTTCCGCGGTAGCGGCGCTTATCGCCCGGGGCGGCCTCGCGCAGCAGCCCCGCGCGCTCCAGCTCGCCCACCACGCGCGAGACCTGCGCCCTGTCCACGCCGCAGAGCCGGCTGAGCTCCGTGGCGCTGAGCCCCTCGCTCGCGCCGAGCAGCTGGAGCATGCAGGCCACGTGCACGCTGCGCAGCCCGAGCCGGCGGGTATATTTCTCCTGCGCCCGGCGCAGGGCCTTATAGGCCCCGGACACCAGCAGCGTAAACGTACAAAAGCGCTCGGTATCGTTCATCTTTTCCACCTCGCCGCCTATAATACAACTTTATTGTTGACAAGTCAACATTGTTGGAGTATAGTTGTTGAGCACTCAACATTGAATTCGGGAGAGGATAATATGGCGCTTAGGATACTGGTGGACTCCACCTTTGATTTTACCCCGGAGCAGCTGGAGCTCACGGGCATTGAGGTCGTCCGGCTGCATGTGAACTTCGGCGGCGAGGACTTTGTGGACGGCGTGGATATAACGCCCGAGGGCTTTTACGAGCGGCTTATAGAGAGCGACGCCCTTCCGACGACGAGCCAGGCCGCGCCCGCGGACTTCGCCGAGGCCTTCGAGCGTCTGACGGCGAACGGGGACGAGCTTGTCTGCCTGACAATCTCCTCCAAGCTCTCCGGCACGTACCAGAGCGCGATGATAGCCGCGGCGGACTTTGAGGGCCGCGTGCGCGTCGTGGATACGCTCAACGTCGCCCTGGGCGCGCAGATACTCGCGCGCTACGCCCTGCGCCTGGCCTCGGGCGGACGGGGCCTGGACGAGGTTGCGGACGAGCTCGAGCGTGTGAAGGGCCGGGTTCACATCATCGCCCTGCTGGACACGCTCGAATACCTCAAGCGCGGCGGGCGCATCTCCGCGGCCGCGGCGGCCGTGGGCGGGGCGTTCTCGATTAAGCCCGTCATTACGGTACGCGACGGCGCGGTCGCCGTCATAGGGAAGGCCCGCGGCTCCAAGAACGGGGAAAACCTGCTCTCACAGCTCATAGAGAAGCACGGTGTGGACTTCACCATGCCCTATGTCTTGGGTTACACCGGCCTCTCGGACGCGCTTTTACAGAAGTACAAGGCCGACTCCGCCCGGCTCTGGGTCGGCTATGCGAAGGACCTGCCCGTCTCGATAGTCGGCTCCGTAGTAGGCACCCACGCCGGCCCCGGCGCAATAGCCGTCGCCTTCTTCGGAAAGGAATGAAAAATCCCCTGAGGGGCTGGCTGAAAAGGCCTCGACGGCCTTTCACCGCTCAAGCGGCGAAGCTTAAGCGAGGCTTTTTCGACAAACTGAAATCCCCTGCGTCCGCCGGACGCAGGGGATTTCGCATATGGAAAGGAGCGTGATATCAGGCAACCTCTTCGTAGGTGACAGGCGGCGGGTTTTCGCCGCGTTTTTTTGCCGGAAGGAAGCGATCGAAGAAGTCGCTGCTCAAACGGAACACTTCCTTTCTCAGGACAAACAAGATGGTAACTGTGCAAATTATATTGAATACGCCGGAAAAATCGGCGAGCAGCCAGGCGATGTCGGCGTCAAGTCCGCCGATGAATTGAGGCAGGCAGTAATAGGCAATCCAGATGCCGTAGATTACCTTGTTCCCCTTGTTCTTTCCAAGCAGGTAGTCAAGGGAAATGGTGTTTTGATAGAAGGTCGAGCTCAGCGTCGTCCAGGCAAAGAAGGTATTTGCAATCGCGAGAAATGCTGTTCCTATGAAGCCGAAGGCGTCGCCGAACGCGGCGGTGGCAAGGGCGCCGCCGGTGAGCTCGGTGCCGGTCAGCCATGTCTGAGAGGTGAGAATGGCGACGGCTGTGACGGTGCAGACGAGTATGGTGTCAACAAAATTCTCGCCCCAGCCCCAGCAAGCCTGGCGGGCAGGATGGTCGACCTTTGCCGTGGAATAGGTACACATGGCAGCGCCTATACCGGAGTCGTTGGAGTAGCAGCCCCTGGCGCAGCCGAAGCGGAAAGCCTGCTGTACGGTGAAACCGGCCACGCCGCCCACGCCGGCCATCGGGGTGAAGGCGTACTTAAAGATAGAGGCGATGACAGAGGGGACTACGGTGATGTTTATAATGATGATGGCAAGGCCGGCCAGAAGGTAGAGTCCGCACATATACGGCACGACGGCAGTTGCGACTTTGGATATGCGCTTGAGGCCTCCGCAAATAGTTATAACGAGAAGTACAACGACTATGCTCACGATTAAATATCTGTTGAGCCCAAAGGCCTCGTTGAGGGATTCAACTATTGAATTTGCCTGCGATATTGCATTCAGCGGCTGAGTCAGGACAGCGAGGAAGGCAAAGATGGCGGCAGGAACCTTCCATCCAATGGTACGGCCCATTATATAGTCGCGGTTGCACATGTGTTCGCCGGTTTCCTTGCTCTTTATCCTATAACGCAGGCCGAGCATTATTTCGCTGGACTTTGTGGCCATGCCAACGATGGCGATAATCCACATCCAGAAGACGGCGCCGGGACCGCCGCTGGCAATGGCCGTTGCAACGCCTGATATGTTGCCGGTTCCGACGGTGTTGCCAAGGTTCGTCATGGCTGCGGCAAAGGCTGATATGGTGCCCTTCTGCTCAGTATTTTCGTTTCGTCGCGCTGCCAGGCCTATGGTGTTCCTGAACAACGTGGGCAATTTAAACGTAAAGCGGCCCTTTTGGCCTATTGTGAAGAACAGGCCGGTTATTATAAGCAGGGCAGGCAGAAAATAATCCCATAGCCAGCCGTCCACGGTGGACAGTGTATTAATAATTGTGCTTGTATCCAAGTCAAT
>DVJK01000055.1 GCA_018716795.1 Candidatus Scatomorpha merdipullorum
TTTGCTTACATTGTTTAATTTACAAGGTGCACTCGCGTCAGGTTTTGGTCATCTTTCACAGTGCCGTCTCCCGAGCGCTTGATTAATATACCACTGTCTCGCGCTCTTGTCAACACCTTTTTTCAAAAAAATCGAGGTTTTTTTAAAATTTCTTGTTTTCGTTCGCGAGACCACAATATATTGTGGATATGAGGCGCATATGGACACGAAAAGTGGCGGAGCTCAATTTGCCGCGGGGCTATATGAGCGCGATTTCGGGGCATAATAGGCCCCATGGACGAAAAAAATTCGCGCGAAATTCCCGCGCATCCCGAGAAAAAACCGAAATACCCCGCCCCGCTCTCCGCGGCCGCGCTCGCGGAGATATTCTCCGGCTGCGGCGACTGGGAGACGAGGCGTGTCCTGCCCGGGCTTCTGCCCGGCGAGTGCATGACGCTCTGCTGGCTCGACGGGCTGGTGGACGGAGTCACCGTCTCCGAGGACGTGCTGCGCCCCCTCACCGAGGCCGGGCGCGTCGTCGGCGCGCAAAGCCCCGCTCAGCTCACCGAGGCCATAGAGCGCGGCGCGGCCTACGCCTATACGCTCCGGCGGCGGGGCGCGCTTGACGACTGCGTCTCCGACCTCGTGAACGGGTACTGCGCGCTGGTCTTCGACTCCCTCGGCGAGGCGCTGACCTTCGACACGCGCACAAAGCTGACGCGCTCGGTGAGCTCACCCGCCGTCGAGAAGGCCATCAAGGGCGGCAAGGACGCCTTTGTCGAGACGCTGCGCACGAACACCTCGCTGGTCCGCCGCCGGCTCAGGACGCCGGAGCTGAAGATTGAGCAGCGCGTCGCGGGCCGGCTCTCGGGCACCTCCGTCGCACTATTATATATAGAGGGCGCGGCGCAGGGCTCCGTCGTGGACGAGGCGCTCAGGCGGCTCGGGGAGCTTGACATAGACGGCCTGCTCGCCGCGGGCGACCTCGAGGAGTACATTGTCGACTCGCCGCGCTCGCCGCTGCCGCAGCTCATACACACGGAGAGGCCGGACACCTTCGCAATACACCTGCTCGACGGGCGCGTGGGCATCCTGGTCGACGGGCTGCCGCTGGGCTTCCTGCTGCCGGCGGATTTGGCGGCCTTTCTGCGGGTGCCGGAGGACAGCGCCATGCACTTCGCCGTCGCGAGTATGCTGACGCTGCTGCGCTGGGCGGCGCTGGCCATCTCGCTGCTCCTGCCCGCGGCCTTTGTGGCCGTGAGCATGTACCACCAGGAGATGCTGCCGGTCAAGCTGCTTTTGAGCATGACGGCGGCGAAGCAGTACGTGCCCTTCGGCGTCGCGGCGGAGGTGATTGCCATGCTGCTGGCCTTCGAGCTGCTGCAGGAGGCGGGGCTCAGGCTCCCGGACCCCGTCGGGCAGACGGCGAGCATCATCGGCGCGCTTATCGTCGGGCAGAGCGCTGTGGAGGCGAAGGTGGTCTCGCCAATCGCGGTGATAGTCGTCGCGCTCGCGGGCATATCGGGCTACACGATGCCGAGCCAGGACCTCGGCGGGGCGGTGCGCCTGGCGCGGCTTGCGCTTGTGGCGGCCGCGGCGCTGCTCGGGCTCTACGGAGTCGTCGCGCTCGCGGCGCTCATGATATGGTACACCGCCGGGCTTGAGAGCTTCGGAAAGCCGTACACCGCGCCCTTCACCGGCGCGGACTCCGGCGCGCTCGTCCGGGTACTCCTGAAGCGGCCAAACCGTGCGAACAAGCTGCGCGGGGCGCAGCTGGCCGGTTGGAACCGGCGCAGGCAGAGATAGGAGGCGTTATGCGCAGGTTTATCGCGGCGCTGTCCGCCGCGGCGCTCCTCGCGCTGGGCGGATGTACGCAGAGCATATATGTGAATTACCTCGACATCGAGTCGCTGCGCGTCGTGCAGGCGCTCGGGCTGGACGCGGCCGCGGACGGCGGCGTCGTCCTCTCCGCGGCCTCGGGGCCGGACGCCTCGGGGCGGGAGCCGCTTCGCCTCACGCGGGAGGGCGAATCGCTTGACGCGGCGATGCGGGAGCTCGAGGCGCTGACGGGCGGAGGACAGCTCTTCTTCGCGGGCACGGGCGCAATTGTCCTCGGCGAGGCGGCGGCGGACGAGGCCGCGCGCTGGCTAGACGCCGTAACGCGCAGCAAGGAGCTGCGGCTGGACACCGAGCTCTACATCCTGCGCGGCGGCGAGGCAGCGGAGCTCCTCTGCGGCGAGGACGCGCCCGAGGACGTCTTCGCGGCCCTGGACGCGCTCGCGCAGCGCCTGCGGCGGAACGGGCCCTCTCCCGCGCCCGGCTGCGCGGACGCGGCCCGCGCGCTCACGGGCTCCGGAGCGGCGCTCGCGGCGGCAATCGAGCTTGAAAGGGGCGCGGAGGGGAAGCTCACGCCCGTCCCGGCGGGCTTCGCCGTCCTGACTGACGCGGGCCTCGCCGCCTGGCTGGAGGATGAGGCCGCGCTCGGCGCGGGGCTCTTCGCCGGCGGGCCGGGCGCGGCGCTGCTCGAGCTCGGCGGCGTCACGGTCGAGCTCGCCGGGGCGAAGGCGGAGCTTGAGCCGCTTTGGGCGGACGGTGCGCTTGCGGCGCTTCGCGTCATAGTGGAGGCGAGCGGAAGCGTTATCGGCGCTCCCGCGGGCAGCGAGCCGGACTCCGGCGCGGCCCGGGCGGAGCTCGAGGCCGCGCTGGCGGAGGCGCTCCGCTCCGGCGTCGAGGCAGCGCTGGAGATAAGCCGCGGCACGGGCGCGGACTTCCTCGGCCTGGGCCGGAGGCTGGAGACGGAGCATCCCGCGCGCTTCGCCGCCATGAGGTGGCCCTGGGCGGAGGCGCTTCCGGAGCTCGAGTTTGAGGTGGAGGCGAGGGCGAAGATACTCAACGTCCGCGAATACGCCGACTCGCCCTTCGGAGGGGAGGCGGCGGGATGAGGGAGCCCACGAGAAGGCAGGTACAGGCGCTGAGCTTCGTCATGCTGCTCAGCCCGGCGATGCGGCTGCTGCCCGGCGCGGCGGCGAGGGCAGCGGGCGAGGGCGGCTGGCTCTGCCCCATATTGGCGCTGCCGCTCTGCCTGGGCGCGGCGGCGCTCGTCTCCCGCGCGCTCGCCGGCAGGGCGGAGGGCGAAGGGCTAGGCGAGGTGCTGGTCTCGGGGCTGCCGCGGCTGGGCCGGGGCGTCGCCGCGCTTTACGCGCTCTGGCTGGCGCTCTACGCGGGCTTCGCCGTGCGCAGCGCGGCCTCGCGCTTCATTTATACGATATACACCGGCTCCTCGCCCGGGATATTCGTCGCCGTGGGGCTTGCGCTCGGCCTCCTCGGCGCGCTGGGAAGCGAGAAGCGCCTGGCCCGCTCGGCGGAGATTTTCCGCGTGCTGCTCATCGCCGCGCTGCTGCCCATCGCCGTGGTGGGCCTCGCGCAGGCGGATTTGCGCGCGCTCGCGCCCTTCCCGCTGCCGGAGCCGCTGCCCCTCGCCGAGGGCGTCCTGACCGCGCTGGGCACGGTGGGCTTCGTGCTCGTGAACGTGCCCCTGCTCGAGACCGGGACGCCAATCGGGAGGCGCGGCCGGGCCATGTCGCTCTGGAGCGCGCGCATCTGCGTCTTCCTCGCGCTGCTCTGCGCGGCTGTCATAGGCCGCTTCGGGCCGGAGCTGAGCGCCGCGCTGGCCTACCCCTTCTTCGCGCTGGTGAGGAACACGGGGCTCTTCGGCGTGGCGGAGCGGATTGAGGCGCTGGTCACGGCGCTGTGGGTGCTCTCCGACTTCGTGCTCGCGGCCTTCTCGCTCACGGCGGCGGCGCGGCTTGCGCGCCTCGCGCTCAATATAAAGCCCCGGCCCGGGCCCCTCTCGCCGCGCGCGCTCACGAGCGCGGCCTGCGCCGCCCTCGCCCTGGCCTGCGCGCTCGCGATTGCGCCCGACTCGCGCGTACTGCGCTTCGTCTCCGAGCGGGTCGTGGTCTGGACGAACCTCGCCATGTGCGCGCTCATGACCGCGTCCGCCCTCGCCGCCGCGAGAAGCAGGCGCGCCGCCGGAGGGAGGGGCGAAAACGCGGCGGAATAAAAAAGCGCGCGGGCAAAGGCCCGCGCGCAGCGCTTTTTTTATGGGATCGCTTAGCTGGCGCTCAGCCTTTCAAGCCAGCCGGAGCCCTCGGCGAAGTCCTCCGTATACGCGACCTCCGCGTCGGCGACGGCGCCGGTGTAGAGCTCGTTGAGCAGTATCTCCGCGGCGGCGTAGCGGAGCGTCACGGGCTCGGTGAGGCCGGACAGGAGGACGCTGTCCTCGGGCGTGAGGCTCTTGCGCAGGAGGATGTGATAGCCGTTCGCGCTCTCGACGACGGAGCTTATGCCGCCGGGCGAGAGGGCGGAGGCGGCGGACTCAAACTCCGTCACCATCGTGCCGGGCGCGAAGCAGTAGCCCTCGGGGTAGGCCTCGAGGCCGGGATCGGTGCTGTACCTCTCCATCATTTCGTCAAAAAGCGCCTCCCGCTCGGCCTCCGGCACGGCCAGGAGCTCGTTGAGGGAGTCCTGCGCCAGGGTCTTCTGCGCCTCCTTCTCGCCCTCGGAGAGGCTTTCTCCGTTTTCGTCCACGGTGCCGAAGAGGATGTGCTTCACGGTCATGAAGCCGTAGCGCTCCGCGGTCTCAAGCGTCTCCTCATCGGAGAGCTTCGCGCCCTCCTCGCCGTAGAGGACGATGAACATGCGCGGGTAGAGCGTCATGGTGCGCGTCATGAAGTCGTAGAGCTCGGGCGTTATATAAATGGTGTCCAGGTACTCGTACAGGTCCTCGAGCGTGCCGTCCTCGCCAATCTGCTCCTCGATGTCGCTCCTCTGGGCCTCGGCAATTATCTCCTCGTCCTCGGCGGTGAGCTCTATGCCCTTTTCCTCCTCGAGCTGGGCGAGGACGTGGTACTGCACGCAGTAGCTCGCGGCGTTCATGGCGAGGTATTCGCCCACCGTCGTCTCGCCGTCTATGCTCTCGTCGAGGGAGCGGCCGGAGAAGTAGCGGTCATAGTCCGTGTGGAACCAGTAGAAGAACTCGTCCCAGCGCACCTCGTCGCCGTTCACGGTGAGCACGACCGTGTCGTCGCCGTAGGTTTCGCGCAGGGCGTCCCAGTCGTATTCGGCGGCCGGGCTCTCCGGCGCGGCGGAGGCGGAGACGCCGGGCAGGGGCTCCAGCGTCGCCTGAGTGCCGGCCTCGCCGCAGCCCGCGAGGGCGGAGAGCAGCAGGGCGGCGCAGAGGCAGGGTATCAAGAGCTTTTTCATCATTTTTCTCCTTCTTTGTCGAAAGCTTTTCCGGTTTCGGCCCAGTCGGCGATGAAGGCCGCGGCCTCGTCGAGGACGCGCGCGCCGGGGCCGAGGCGCAGGGCGAGGACGGGCTTCTTCGCCGCCTCGACCTTGAGCCGGCCCTTCCAGCGGCTCTGGGCGTAGAGCGCGCTGACGCGCTCCATGTCGAAGTCCGCGAGGGTGAAGCGAAGGACGTTCGCCTTCTGGGTGATGTCGCTTATCCCGGCCCTTCCGGCCTCGCCGCGCACGAGGGCCACGCGCACGAGGCTGGTGACCTCCTTCGGCGGCTCGCCGAAGCGGTCGATGAGCTCGTCGAGGACGTCGTCGGCGTCGGACTCCGTGCGTATGAGCGCTATGCGGCGGTAGAGGTCCATGCGCTGCTCGCTCGAGGCGACGTAGCTCTCCGGGATGTTGGCGGAGACGGCGAGGTCCGCCGTCGTGCTCGCGCGCTTTTCCGGCTGGCCGCCGCGCTCCTCTATCACGGCCTCCTCCAGGAGCCGCAGGTACATATCGTAGCCCACGTCCGTGAGGTGGCCGCTCTGCTCCGCGCCGAGGAGCGAGCCCGCGCCGCGTATCTCGAGGTCGCGCATGGCGATGCGGAAGCCGGAATTGAACTCGGCGAACTCGCGTATCGCCTCGAGGCGCTTTTCGGCGACCTCGCTGAGCACCTTGTCGCGCCGGAAGGTCAGGTAGGCGCTCGCCCTCCTCGCGCTGCGGCCCACGCGGCCGCGTATCTGGTGAAGCTGGGCGAGGCCGAGCCGGTCGGCGTCCTCGATTATGAGCGTGTTGACGTTGGGTATATCTATGCCGGTCTCGATTATGGTAGTACAGACGAGTATCTGGACGCGGCCCTCGGCCATGTCCTCCATTATCCGGCCGAGCTGCTCGGAGTCCATCTTCCCGTGCGCGACGGCGACGGAGGCGCCGTCCAGGAGCTCGGAAATTTTCAGCGCGGTGCGCTCAATATTGTCCACTCTGTTGTGCAGATAGTAGACCTGCCCGCCGCGGTCGAGCTCGCGGCGCATGGCGTCGGCGAGGACGCCCCAGTCGTGCTCCATGACGAAGGTCTGCACGGGCAGGCGCTCGAGCGGCGGCTCCTCAATCGTCGACATGTCGCGTATGCCGGAGAGCGCCATGTTGAGCGTGCGCGGTATGGGCGTCGCCGAGAGGGTGAGCACGTCAACCTGACGGCTCATGGCCTTGATATGTTCCTTGTGCGAGACGCCGAAGCGCTGCTCCTCGTCCACGACGAGGAGGCCGAGGTCCTTGAATTTGACGTCCTTCTGCAGCAGGCGGTGCGTGCCGATTATCAAATCGCAGCGCCCGGCGGCCAGGTCGGCTAGGGATTTTTTTACCTGCGTATTGCTTCGAAAACGGCTCAAAACCTCTATATTTACGGGATATCCCGCGAATCTCTGCACCGCCGTCTGATAATGCTGCTGCGCCAAAACCGTGGTGGGCACGAGTATCGCGGCCTGCTTCCCGTCGAGGATGCACTTCATGACGGCGCGCAGGGCGACCTCGGTCTTGCCGTAGCCGACGTCGCCGCAGAGCAGGCGGTCCATGGGCACGGGCTTTTCCATGTCGGACTTTATCTCCTCGGTGCAGCGGAGCTGGTCGGCGGTCTCCTCATAGGGGAAGCGCTCTTCAAATTCCGTCTGCCAGGGCGAGTCGGGCGCGAAGGCGTGGCCCTTGAGGCGGCTTCGCTCGGCATAGAGCGCGGTGAGCTCCTTCGCGAGCTTTTTGGCCGCGGCTTTTGCACGTGATTTTGTGCGCTGCCACTCCGCGCCGCCCATCTTGGAGAGGCGCACGGGCCTGTCCTCGCCCGCGCCTATATACTTGCTGACGAGGTCGAGCTGCGTCGCCGGGACGTAGAGCACGTCGCTTCCGGCGTAGCTTATCTTTATATAGTCCTTCTGCGCGCCGTCCACCGGCATGCGCACGACGCCGGCGAAGCGGCCTATGCCGTGGTGCTCGTGGACGACGAGGTCGCCGACGGCGAGGTCGGTGTAAGAGCTTATCTTCTCGGCGTTGGAGAGCTTGCGCGCGGCGCGGCGGCGCGGTTTCCTGAAGCCGGAGCCGGCAATCTGCGTGTCCGTCAGGACGGCCAGGCGCTCGCCCGGGTACTCTATGCCGGCGGAGAGGCTGCCCGCCGTTATGACGCAGCCGCCCCTGTCCGGCAGGGCGGAGAGCTTTTCAGATAATGAACATTTAACGCCGCGTTCGTTCAAAAACTCCGCGAGCAGCTTCGCCCGGCGCATGTCGCCCGCGAGCACGCAGACGGAAAAGCCCGCCTTGAGATAGCCGGAGATGTCGTCCGCGGCCTGGGAGGAGCTGCCGCCGTAGCTGGGCAGCTGCTTCGCCGGGATGGAGACGAGGCTCTTCGGCTCGAGCGGGTAACGCCCGGCGGTGAAGGAGTCCGCCATGTAGAGCGGCTGCGCGCCGAGGCGGCGCAACGCTGCGTCGAGGGGTATGTAATAGTCGTCCGGCCGGGAGACGAGCTTTCCCGCGGAGACGAGGCCCGTCACGTCCTCCGTGAGGCGCTTTATCCAGCTTCGCGCGTTCTCCGTGAAGCGCGAGGGCTGGTCGAGGACGACCACGGCGCCGTCCGGCAGATAGTCGAGCGCGGTGGCCCGCTCGCCGTAGATGAGGCCGATATACCTGTCGGCGGCGGGCAGCTCCGCCCCGCCGTTGAGGCGGTCGGCGTCCTCGCGGAGGGTCTGGGCCAGGATGGGGCCCGTCTCGCCGCCGCGGCGCTTCGCGGCGCGCTCGGCCTGCCTTTCAAGCTCCGCGGCCACGGCCGTGCTCCCGCCCCTCGCCAGCGTGGGCAGCACCTCGGCGGCCGGGACCACGAAGCAGCGCTCAAGGCTCTCCGTGCGGCGCTGGGAGCCCGTGTCGAAGAGGCCCATGGAATCTATCTCGTCGCCCCAGAACTCAATCCTGACGGGCTGAGGCTGCGCAGGGGAGAAGAAGTCGAGTATGCCGCCGCGGCGCGAGAACTGCCCCGGGCCCTCGACCTGCACGGCGCGGGAGTAGCCGGAGCGCAAAAGCGCGTCCTCGATGTCCTCGGGCGCGGCCTGGGTCTTGAGGTCAATCTCAAAGGCCGCGCGGCGGAAGACCTCGGGCGGCATCGCGGCGCTGAGCGCGCCCTCCGCGCTCGCCACGGTGACGGCGGCGCCGTTCATCAGCGCGGCGAGGGCGTTTATCCTGCGCTGCTCGCCGCCGCGGCTCATGGCGTCGGCGCTGTACAGCGCGAAATCGCGCCCGAAGAGCAGGTTTACCTCCTCGCCGCACAGGGCGGAGACGTCCGCGGCGAGGGCGCGGGCGGAGCTCTCGTCCGGGCAGAGGACGAAAAGCGGGCGGGAATATTTCGCCCTCAGTGCCGCGGCCAGATGCGCCCTGTGCACCGCCGAGAGCCCGGAGACGAGCGCGGGAAGCCGTCCGCTCTCCTCAGGCGAGGGGAGGGCGGCGGCTTCGGGGTCGGACAGTATGGAAAGAGCCAGAATTTTTTCGTTTGTGTTTGTCATAGCAC
>DVJK01000056.1 GCA_018716795.1 Candidatus Scatomorpha merdipullorum
GTCGGGCCGCGCCTCGGCGCGGACGCGCTTTTGAAGCTCGTCTGGCTCGCGGGCGGCTGCTCGTTCGCGGCGGCGCTGATTGTCTTGAACGGCGCGATGTATTTCCGCCTTCGCGGCTCGCGCAGGAGGCTTGAGCTGCCGGGCGCGTCCCGGCGCGTGTATCTCGCAGATAACCTGCCCTCGCCCTGCGTCTTCGGGATTATTTCCCCGGCGATATATCTCACTCCCGCCGCGCTGGAGACGCCCGAGCGCGCGGAAATGGTGCTGCTGCACGAGCAAACGCACATAAGGCACGGAGACCACGTCTGGGCGCTTCTGCGCTGTGCGCTGCTCTGCGTCTACTGGTTCGACCCCTTCGTCTGGCTGGCGGCGTACCTCTCGCGCCGCGACGCGGAGCTCGCCTGCGACGAGAGCTGCGTCAGGCGGCTCGGCGTGGAAAAGCGCTTTGACTACGGCGGGGCCATCGTCGACCTGCTCGACCGGCAGCGCCGCCGCGCGAGCCTGCTTCAGGCCGCGACCACCATGTCCGGCGGCAGGGGCGCAGTGCGCGAGCGCGTGAAGCGCATCGCGCTCGCCCCGAAGACCCGTGCCGCCGCCGTCGTGCTGATACTCGCCCTCGTCGCCGCCGTGAGCGCCTGCACCTTCACCGGCGCGGAGGATTCGCCCGAACCGCCCGCCGGCGAATATCTCGCGAACGCGAGCGCCTACACACGCATGCCCGACGGCAGCGTTTTTCAGGCAAGCGAAGCGCACAGGTACGTCTGGGCGGACGGTGTTCTCACGCTCTACTCGGATAGCGGGGAGCCCGTGACGCTCGAGCTCGAGGCAGACAGGGAACCCGCCGTGTTCCTGAGCGACAGCGTGGCGGCGGTGGCTTATTCAAATGGGTTCGACACCGAACTCCTGGTCAGCCGCGACCGCGGCGGGAGCTGGACGGACAGTGTGGGCGTAAACCCGCTTGAATGGGAGACGGGCTATACCGATTTTGACTGCTTCATCGGCTTTTCCACCTCCGAAAACGGCTGGTTTGTCCTCTCCCGGGCCACGAGCGACATTAATGCGAATTATACCGCGCTTGTCTGGTTCACGGAGGACGGCGGAGAGAACTGGGTTCCGGCCCCGCAGGGCATACCGCTTGAATATCCGCTCTCCGGCATTGCCTTCACTCCGGACGGCTTTTGCATGGCTGCGGAGAACGCCGAGGATGGCTCTGCAAAGCTGGAGGTTTTCTCCGCCCCGGGCTGGACGGGCGTCGAGGTCTACGCCACGGGCTATGAGGTTGAAAACCCCGAGAGCCCGGACGAGGACTATTCCGACTGCGCCGTCATGGCTCCGCGCGTCACGGAGGAGGGCTTCGATTATTACCTCATGCCGCCGGGCGACGATAATCTTCGGCCGGAGCTCCTGCGTCAAAGCTACACCGCGCCGGACGACAACAGCGGTTTCTGGCGCATACCGGACGATGGCGAGAGCCCGGAGGAGGGTACGGAGCTCGCGCCGGGGCTCTATGTCGTGCCGCTGCGGGATACTAACGGCGAGTTTGCTCACCGGTTCTGGAATAGGCAGTTCGGCCCGCCCGCGCGGGGCGGCACGGAGATTAATATCTGGGCCGCCTTGTACACCACCGAGGAGAGCTTTGAGCTTGAGGTGAGAAGCGTATTTGAAGACGGCTCCCGCGTCCTGCCGGGCGAAAGCTACGGCGAATACACCCTCGACCCCGACACGCTGCTGCTCATACCCGTGGTCAGCCTGGAGCCCGGCGACAACGGAATCGGCATCCTGTTCGACGGCGCGGCTGATGGCGCGGTCGGAACCCGCTTTTCCTCGCCGGAGGTAGGTCAGCTCGACCTCACGCCCATATCCGACCCGGAGGACACCGGGCGCGGCGTCTATCTCAGGGGCGCAACGGACGATTTCCTTGCGCGGCAGGAGGCTTACGACGTGTTCGGCGGCTATCCCGAGGATGAGCCCGGCGTCATCTACTGCGCGATTTGCGCGTCCGAGACGGTCTATGACCTCGAGGTCTTTTCGCTTGTGCTCGGCGAGGAATACGGCACGCAGCCCAGCCGCGGCGAAACGCTTTACAGCCAGGACGAGCTCAATCCCGGCAGGCCGCTTATCGTCGGGAACTTCAGCGTCGGCGACGTCACGCCCGCGCGCGGCTTCTCCTTCAGGACGGAGGACGGCGTGATGTATGAATACTACATCGACCTGGCCTACGCGACAATGATTGACGGCAGCTTCCGCCCCTGCGCGCTGGGCACGGCCGCGGCGGGCACGGGCTTCGGCGTCTTCGCCGACGCCGCCACAGCGGGCGTCATGAGCCGCTTTGACGAATATGACGAGGCGGACATAAGCTGCGGCGCTGAGAACACGCGCGAGGTCGTGCTCTACTCGGACACCTCCATAGGCGCCCTGCGCGTTTTTACGCTCGACTGGGCGAGCGGCTATATCGAGCCCTCGGAAGGGGAGACGGTGTTTGAGAAGGGCGGCCTGTGGCCCGCGCGGCCAATAGTTTTGACCGTGCCGAACGAGAGCATGACGCCGCTCTTCGGCTTCGCCTTCGAGGGCGGCGACGGCGCGGAGCGCGGCTATTACGCCTACGCCGACGGCAGCGGTGACCTGCACCTCTCGCCGCTTTGGAGCGGGCAGGATGTGAGCGCCTTCGAGACCTTCGACACCGGCCTCGGCCTCACGGCAAATTACGCGGCGACGGAGCTCTTTGAGCAATATGAGCGCTGGGTGATAGACCGCGGCTTCCCGGACGCCGAGGAGAACGTCATTATGGCCGCCCTCAGAACCGACGTTCCGCTCGCCAACTTCCGCTACTTCGCGCTCGACTATCCCGAGGGCGGCATTACGCCGGCTGAGGGCAGGCTCATAAGTGACTTCAACGGAGTTTTCAACCCGGATCAGCTCTTTGTCGTCGGCTTCACGCAGCCCGGCCTGACCTCCACCCGCGGCATAGCCTTCACGGACGCGGACGGCGCTGAACACCGCTTCGCGCTCGCGATAAGCGGGGAGGACGGGAGCATAATATTGGAGGAGTTTTAAAAAGCTTGAATTGAGGCAGATATTGCTGTAAAATGTAATAGAAAGGAGATGAAGGCATGAAACGACGCGCCTTGGCCGCCGTTTTGGCGGCCGCTCTCTTGACTATTGCGGGCTGCGGCGCGGACGAACCTCCGCAGCCCACGGCAGCGCCTCCCGCCGCGGCTCCCGCGGAGACCGAAACGGCGGCGCAGGACGCCGCGGAGCCGTATGTTGCGGTCGGACGGCTGCCCTGCGGCTTCACGAAGGCCATTGTCAGCAGCGATGAGATACGCCTCGCCCCCACTACGGACGCCGAGCTTGTCGACCGCGAGCTCAGGGACACTCTCTGCGAGGTCATCGCCGCCTGCTACACGCTGGAATGGGACCATGAGGCCGGCGAGCGGGATGTAAAGAACTGGCTGCTTATAAGCTTCCCGGTCAGCGAGGCCTTCGTCACCAGCCTCGGCTGGGTGAGCGCCTATGACGCCGCGGCCTACACCGAGGCGAATTACCTGCGCATCACCGGCCCCTTCACGCCCGCCGAGGGCACTCAGCTATACGACGCCGGCGGCACGCCCTCGTGGACGCTCGGCAGCGAGCACAGCTATATGCTCACCGGCGAGCGGGACGGCGGCCTCGTGGGCGTCTTGGGCGTCTCGGGCGGCTGGAGCGGCTGGATAAGGCCCGAGGACATAGTCTATCCGGAGCCGGAGCCCGCGCCGGAGACCTTCGGCCCGGAGCTGGACACCGGGCACGGCCTCCGGCTGAACCGCGCCGACGCCTCCGTGCTCGGCGGCTTTGCCGAATGGGACGAGGCTGACGCCGCGCATGGCGCGCGCTTCACCGAGAAGGCTCTGCTCTATGCGGACGGGCCGGTCAGTAATGTCCGCGTCTTCGAGCTGGATTATTCCGGCGAGTACATAGCGCCCTCCGAGGGCGCGGAGCTGTACTCCGCATCCAAGCTTTTGCCCGAAAGGCCCCTCGCCGTAACGCTCCCGGACAACACGGAGCGCGCCGAGATTGGCTTCGCCTTCACGGACGCCGAGGGTACGGAGCACAAATACAGCCTCATGAGCTCGGACGACACCTGGCTGACAATCGAGCCCCTTTGGGCCGGGCAGGAGCTCTCCGGCCTTCCGGACGCGGATACCGGACAGGGCCTGCGACTGAACTATGCGTTGAATGCCGTGACCGGGGAATACGAGGAGGTCAGGATTATAGAGGGCTTCCCGAATCTCACCGAGAACGTGGCGCTCGCCGCGCTGACGGCCGAGGCGCAGGTCATGGATTTGCGCGTGTTCGCCGTGGAATACACAGGACAGGGCCCGGTTGAGGGCGAGACGGTCTTCGAGCGACCGTACTACGGCCCGGACAGCCCGCTTCTCGTCTTCGGCATCCTCGGCCCGGGCTCCGGAAGCGTCTCGCGCGGCCTTGCGTTCGAGGACATATTCGGCAATGAGTTCCGCTTCCTCATAAGCGCGAGCGGCGAGGACGGGAGTATAACGCTGGAGGAATTTTGAAAGCAGCTCTCGCTTGCATAAAAAGGCCTCGCTTAAGTTTCGCCGCCTTGCGGCGAAAGAAATTTAAATTTATTTTCGGCGGCGGCGTGTACGCCGCCGAAAATACTTTGCGCGGAGCGGAGTGTGAAAAATCTGCCGGTGCGCACACCGGCAGATTTCTTTGCGCGCAGCGAAGCGCCGGTCATCATTGCCCGCTTTTTCGGCGGGCGCGAATTTTTCTCTCGACGAACGGGCACATTTCTGTTATGCTGAAGCTGAACAAATAAGCGCTGCGGGAGTGGAGTTATGAACGTTTTTGACATCATCGGCCCCATAATGATTGGCCCTTCGAGCTCGCACACCGCGGGAGCGGTCAGGCTCGGGCGCGTGGCCTGGAAGCTGCTCGAGGACGAACCCGTGCGCGCCGAGATTGAGCTCACCGGCTCCTTCGCGCGCACCTATCGCGGGCACGGCACGGATAAGGCCCTGGTCGCGGGTATCATGGGCTTCGACTCGGACGACGAGCGGATACGCCGCTCGCTGGATATTGCCCGGGAAAAGGGCCTGGAGCTGAGCTTTACCGAGACCGTCATCCCCGGCGCGCATCCCAATACGGCGCGCATCACGCTCGGCGGCAGGGGAGGCGGGCGCGTCCAGGTGCAGGGCGCGAGCGTCGGCGGCGGGAACATCCTCGTCACGGGCGTGAACGGCATGGCCGTCAGCTTCACGGGGCAGTACAGCACCGTGCTCGTGCTGCATCAGGATAAGCCCGGCGCGATAGCCGCCGTGACGCAGTTCATGGCGGGCTCCGGCGTCAACATCGGCTCCTTCCGCCTGGCGCGCTCGCGCCGCGGCGGCGAGGCGCTCATGACCATAGAGGTCGACGGAGGCGTCTCCGAGGAGCTGATGGCCGAGCTGAGGAAGCTCGCGCCGGTCCAGCAGGCGATATTTATCCCGGCGCTTTGAGGAGGACGACATGTACGACTATGATTCCATATCCGAGCTCTGCCTCGCCGCGGAGGAGAAGGGCCTGAAAATCTCGGAGCTCGTCCTCGCCGACCAGGCCGAGCAGCTTGAAGCGCCCGCGGAAGAGCTCTACACGCGCATGGAAAGGAGCCTCGCCGTCATGGAGGAGGCCGTGAAGGCGGGGCTGGATCCCAATCTCCGCTCCACCTCGGGCCTCACGGGCGGGGACGCCGCGAAAATGTGGCGCTACGCCTCCGGCGGAGGGCTCGCCGGCGCGCTTTTGAACCGCGCGATAGCCCGCTCGCTCGCCGTCGCGGAGTATAACGCCGCGATGGGCAAAATTGTCGCCGCGCCGACGGCGGGCTCCTGCGGCATACTGCCCGGCACGGTGGCCTCGCTGCTCGCGGAGGGGCTTTGCACTCGGCGCGAGGCGGTGATGAGCCTCTTCACCGCCGGGGCCTTCGGCATGGTGATAGCGCGGAAGGCCTCCATATCCGGGGCTGAGGGCGGCTGCCAGGCCGAGTGCGGCAGCGCCTGCGCCATGGCCGCGGCGGCCCTCGCAGAGCTGCGCGGAGGCACGCCGGACATGTGCGCCCAGGCGGCCGCGATTGCGATAAAAAACCAGCTCGGCCTTGTCTGCGATCCCGTCGCGGGCCTCGTGGAGATACCCTGCATAAAGCGCAACGCCGCCGGGACGGCCCTCGCCTTCGCCGCGGCGGACATGGCCCTCGCCGGAATCTCAAGCCGGATACCCGCCGACGAGTGCATCGAGGCCATGAGGGAGGTGGGCGAGTCCATACCCTGCAGCCTGCGCGAGACCGCCGGAGGCGGCCTCGCCGCGACGCCCACGGGCAGGCGCCTGCGCGAGCAGGTCTACGGCCCGGAAAAATGAACGCATAGAGCCTCCCGGGCATAGAATACGGCGAGGGTTTTGAACCCTCGACCGACTCTATCCGGGAGGCTGAAATTTTTTGGACAACAACACCGAGTGCACGTATAAGCAGGGCGCGCTGCCCGGCTGCGCGCCGCTGGGCCTGGCCGCGATGCCCGCCCAGGGCTCCAGCCAGCCGGCGTATTCGAACGCCGAGGCGCTCTCCCGCGGCACGCTTTTCCCGGGGCTCGACCTGCCCTTTATGAATATCGTGAACAAGATGCCCGCATCCACGACGCCGCTGCGCGAGCTGATGGCCCTCGACTTCGTCTGCAACGAGCTGGCGCTCTATCTCGACACGCACAAGTCGGATACCGAGGCCTTCTCGACCTATCAGGCGATGCTCAAGCTCTATGAGGAGGGGCGCAACAGCTACGCCGCCAAGTACGGCCCGCTTCAGCGCAGCGACATGGCCTACGCGCCGGACTTCAACTGGCTGAACGAACCCTGGCCGTGGGACTACGTCAAGGAGGGCTGAACCATGTTCATGTATCAGAAAAAGCTGCAGTACCCCGTGCGGATAAAGAACCCGAACCCCATGCTGGCCAAGATAATCATAAGCCAGTACGGCGGCCCCGACGGCGAGCTGGGCGCAAGCCTGCGCTACCTCAGCCAGCGCTTTTCCATGCCCTATCCCGAACTCAAGGGCCTTCTGACCGACATCGGCACCGAGGAGCTGGGCCATCTCGAGATGATAGGCGCGATAGTCCACCAGCTCACGCGCAATATGACGGTTGAGCAGGTCAAGGCCGGCGGCTTCGCCGACTACTTCGTCGACCACACCGCGGGCGTCTACCCCGTCGCGGCCTCCGGCGCGCCCTTCAACGCGGCCTGCCTCGCCGTCAAGGGCGACGTGATTGCCGACCTCACGGAGGACATGGGCGCCGAGCAGAAGGCGCGCGTCACCTACGACAATATCCTCCGCCTCTCCGACGATCCGGACGTCAACGACGTCATACGCTTCCTGCGCGAGCGCGAGGTCGTCCACTACCAGCGCTTCGGCGAGGCGCTCCGGCTGGCGAGCGAGAAGATGGATCAGAAGAACGTATACGCGGTCAACCCCTCCTTCGACAAATAAAAACAAGAAAGCCTCGCAGAGTTTCGCCGCCATGCGGCGAAAGATATGAAATCCATTTTCGGGCGAGCTCCGCCCGCCCGAAAATACTTCTCGCGGAGCGAAGTGTGAAAAATCCACCAGTCCGCAGACTGGTGGATTTCTTTGCACGAAGCGAAGCGCCGGTCCTCATCGCCCGAAGGGCGGGAGACCCTATTGGCTGAAAAGGCCGTTCGAGGCCTTTTTAGCCGGCAAGCACCTTTTTGAGCCTTGCGTAGCGGGGCAGGCCGTGCTCGGTGGGGCGCTCGACCGTGCCCTGGATGAGGGGCATGGCGTAGTCGATGAAGTCCTGCGTGACGCCCGTGCCGTCGGCGGTAATCCACTCGGCGGGAACCTTCTTCTCGAAATTCGCGACGCTGTCAAGCGGGACAAGGTCATACTCGCACTTGTACTCGCCGTTTTCGCGGCTGCACTTGAAGCCGACCATCTTGCCGCTCTCGCCGGCGACGGCGCTCTCGACGGCGAGCTTGCCGGCCATGAAGGCCTCGTTGACGTCGACGGCGGAGGCAGCGTGGGCCGCGCAGCGCTGGAGCAGGCTGAGCTCTATGCCGCGGACCTTGACGCCGAGGCGCTGCTTGACGACGTTTGCGAGCAGGCTGGCGAGGCCGCCGAGCTGGGCGTGGCCGAAGCCGTCCGTGGCGCTGGTCTTGGCCTCGGAGACGAAGCTGCCGTCGGCGTAGTGGAC
>DVJK01000057.1 GCA_018716795.1 Candidatus Scatomorpha merdipullorum
GTCTCCACGGACTACACGACGAGCGACAAGCTCTACTTTGAACCGCTCACGGTCGAGGACGTCATGAACGTCATAGAGCTCGAAAAGCCCCTCGGCGTCATAGCCACGCTCGGCGGCCAGACGGCGATAAACCTCGCCGAGCCGCTCATGGAGCACGGCGTGAAGCTCATAGGCACGGACTGCGAGGCCATTGAGCGCGCCGAGAACCGCGACAGCTTTGAAAAGCTCCTGCTCGCGGAGAACATACCTCAGCCCGAGGGCCGCGCCGTCACGAGCGTGGACGCCGGCGCCGAGGCCGCGAAGGAGATAGGCTATCCCGTGCTTGTCCGCCCGAGCTTCGTCCTCGGCGGCCGCGCGATGCAGATAGTCGCGGACGAGACTTCCCTGCGCTACTACCTCGAGAACGCGGTGCGCATAGACGAGAAGCAGCCCGTCCTCGTCGACCGGTACATCTCCGGCCGCGAGTGCGAGGTCGACGCGGTCTGCGACGGCGTCAACGTCTTCGTGCCCGGCATAATGGAGCACGTCGAGCGCACGGGCGTCCACTCCGGCGACTCCATAAGCGTCTACCCGCCCTACAACCTCAGCGAGCATGTCCGCGAGGTCATATTGGACTACACCCGCCGCCTCGGCCTCGCCATAGGCATCGTCGGGCTCTACAACATCCAGTTCATCGTCGACAGGAACGACGACGTCTATATCATCGAGGTCAACCCGCGCTCGAGCCGCACCGTACCCTTCATCAGCAAGGCCACGGGCCGCTCCCTCGCCGACATCGGCACGCTGGCCATGCTGGGCGTAAGCCTCCCCGAGCAGGGGATAACCGAGCTCTGCCCGCCCGACCGCGACAGGTTCTTCATCAAGGCCCCGGCCTTCAGCTTCTCCAAGCTCGCCGGGCTCGACGCCTACCTCTCCCCCGAGATGAAATCCACCGGCGAGGCCATAGGCATAGACAAGACGATAAATCGCGCGCTCTACAAGGCGCTCGAGGCCAGCGGCATGCGCGTCGCGAACGCCGGCACGGTCTTCGCCACGATAGCGGACGTCGACAAGGACGAGGCCCTGCCGCTTATCCGCCGCTTCTACGACCTCGGCTTCAACATCGAGGCCACGGAGGGCACGGCCCGCTTCCTCAAGAGCCACGGCATACGCACCCGCGTGAGGAAAAAGATAAGCGAGGGCAGCGAGGAAATACTCGACTCCATTCGCCAGGGCTACGTCAGCTACGTCATAAACACCCGCGACCTCAACGCCTCCGCCGGCCACTCCGACGGCTATGAGATACGCCGCTGCGCCGTCGAGAACAACGTGCCTATCTTCACCAGCCTCGACACCGTGAAGGTCCTGCTCGACGTCCTCGAGGAGATAACCATCTCCATCTCCACGATAGACTGATGAAAAAGGGCGTATTCACTCTCATCGAAAACACCGAGCTCGTCCCCGGGATGCACCGGCTGACCTTCTCGGGCGACGGCTCGGGCATAGTGCCCGGCCAGTTCGCCGAGGTAAGCGTGCCCGGATACTTCCTGCGGCGGCCCTTCTCCGTCGCGGGCTTTGACGAGGGAAGCCTCACCCTCGCCGTGCGCGTGCGCGGCGAGGGCACGGCGGCGCTCTGCGCCATGGAGCCCGGCGCGAGGCTCGACATCCTCACCTGCCTCGGGAACGGCTTCGACCTCTCCCTCGCCGGCAAGCGGCCGCTGCTCATAGGCGGAGGCAGCGGCGTGGGCGTGCTCATGCCGCTCTGCCGCGCGCTCACGGAGGCGGGCGCGGAGGTCTCGGCGGCGCTGGGCTTCGGCTCCGCGGCGGAGAGCTTCTGCGTGAACGACTTTGTCGCCCTCGGCGCGACCACGGCCGTGTACACCGCCGACGGCTCGCTGGGCCGCCGCGGCCTCGTCACGGAGGCGCTGCGGGACTTTGAGTACAGTTCGGTCTACGCCTGCGGCGCCGTGCCGATGCTGCAAATTATAGACCGCGAGGCGGCGGCCCCCGCGCAGTTCTCGCTTGAGGCGCGCATGGGCTGCGGCTTCGGGGCCTGCATGGGCTGCACGGTCGAGACCGTGAACGGCCCGAAGCGCGTCTGCAAAGACGGGCCGGTCTTCGGAAGGGGTGAGCTCGTATGGTGAACACGGCGGTCAAGCTGTGCGGCATCGAGCTTGACAACCCCGTCATACCCGCCAGCGGCACCTTCGGCTACGGGCACGAGTTCGCGAAGATATACGACATCAACTGCCTCGGGGCCTTCTCCATTAAGGGCACGACGAGGGAGCCGCGCTTTGGGAATCCCGCGCCGCGCATAGCCGACGCGCCCGCGGGTATGCTCAACTCCGTCGGCCTTCAGAACCCCGGCGTCGAGGCGGTCGCCGCCCGCGAGCTGCCCGAGCTCGCGAAGGTGTATCATAAGAAGGTCCTCGCCAACGTCTGCGGCTTCTCCGTGGACGAGTATGTCGAGGTCGCCGCGCGGCTCGACAGAGAGGACATCGTCGGCTGGCTCGAGCTCAACGTGAGCTGCCCGAACGTACACGGCGGCGGCATGGGCTTCGGCACCACCTGCGAGGGCGCCGCCACAGTCACCCGCGAGGTAAAGCGCGCGGTGAAAAAGCCCGTCATAGTCAAGCTCACGCCCAACGTCACGGACATCGCCGCGATAGCCCGGGCCTGCGAGGAGGCGGGCGCGGACGGCCTCTCGCTTATAAACACCGTCCTCGCCATGCGGATAGACCCCGCAGCGAGAAAGCCGGTGCTCGCGAACGTCACCGGCGGCCTCTCCGGGAGCGCGGTCTTCCCGCTCGCGCTGCGCTGCGTATACCAGGTCTACGAGGCCGTGGATATACCCATAATCGGCATGGGCGGCGTGAGCTCGGCGCGCGGCGTCATTGAGATGATGCTCGCCGGCGCGGAGGCCGTCGGCGTGGGCGCGGCGAACCTCACGAACCCCTTCGCGGCGAAGGAGATAATCGAAGCCCTGCCCGCGGAGATGCGAAAATACGGAATCGAAAATCTGGCTGATATAATAGGAGGAGCACACAATGGCTAAAGACGTGATAATCGCCTGCGACATGCCCGACCGCGAGAGCGTGCTGAGCTTCCTCGACCGCTTCGGCGGCGAGCAGCCCTGGGTGAAGATAGGCATGGAGCTCTTTTACGCCGAGGGCCCGGAGATAGTGCGCGAGATAAAGCGGCGCGGCTTCCACATCTTCCTCGACCTCAAGCTCTGCGACATACCCAACACCGTGCGCGGCGCGATGCGCTCCCTGCGCGGCCTGGGCGTCGACATCATCAACCTGCACGCCTTCGGCGCCGCCGACATGATGCGCGCCGCCGCCGAGGGCCTTACGGACGAAAACGGCGAGCGCGAAACGAAGCTCATCGCCGTCACCGTCCTCACCTCCACGAGCGAGGAGACGCTGCACCGCGAGGTGCTTATAGACCGGCCCCTGGCCGACACCTGCATCGCCTACGCTGAGAACGCCGCGGCCGCGGGCCTCGACGGCGTGGTCTGCTCCCCGCTGGAGAGCCCGGTCATTCACGAGCGCTGCGGCGCGGGCTTCCTCACCGTCACGCCCGGCGTGCGCTTCGCCGGCGGAGAAAAGGGCGACCAGGTGCGCGTCACCACGCCGGCGCGCGCCGGCGAGCTCGGCAGCGACTACATCGTCATGGGCCGCCCCATAACCGGCGCGGCCGACCCCGTGGCGGCCTGGAAGCGGGCCCGCGCGGAATTCCTGGGAGGTAATGCATAATGGCCAAGTTCGACGTCTCCCGCGCCCTTCTGAGCATCGGCGCGGTCTTCCTCCGCCCCGACGAGCCCTTCACCTGGGCCAGCGGGATAAAGAGCCCCATATACTGCGACAACCGCCTCATCCTCACCGCGCCCGAAGTGCGCGACGGCGTTGAAAACGCACTCGCGGAAATGATAAGGCGCGAGTTCCCCGAGGCCGAGGCGCTTATGGGCACGGCCACCGCCGGCATCGCCCACGCGGCGATTGCCGCGCACATTCTCGGCCTGCCCATGGGCTATGTGCGCTCCGGCAGCAAGGACCACGGCCGTCAGAACCGGATAGAGGGCCGTCTGGTCCCCGGCGAGAAGGTCGTCGTGGTCGAGGACCTCATCTCCACCGGCGGAAGCGCGCTCGAGGCCGTCGAGGCCCTGCGCGAGGCCGGGGCCGAGGTGCTGGGCATCGCCGCGCTCTTCACCTACGGCATGGAAAAGGGCAAGAAGCGGATAGCCGAGCACAACACCGTCGCGCACTGCCTCACGAACTTCGACGAGGTCGTCGCCGCCGCGGCCGAGGACGGGGCCTTCCCCGCGAGCTACGTGCCCGCGCTCACGGCCTTCCGGGATAACCCCGACGACGGCGCATGGCAGGAGGCGCTCAAATGAGGCACCTCATCGACATACGCGACCTCACGCAGGCGGAGATTGTCTCCCTGCTCGACCTCGCCGACGACATTATGGCCCGCCGCGAGGACTATCGCGAGGTCTGCCGCTATAAAAAGCTCGCGACGCTCTTCTTCGAGCCGAGCACGCGCACGCGCCTGAGCTTTGAGGCCGCGATGATGGAGCTCGGCGGCAAGGTGCTGGGCTTCTCCGAGGCCGCGAGCTCCTCGGCCAGCAAGGGCGAGAGCGTGGCGGACACCGTCCGCGTCGTCGGCTGCTACGCCGACATCATCGCCATGCGGCACCCCAAGGAGGGCGCGCCGCTCGCCGCCGCGCTGCACTCCACCGTGCCCATAATCAACGCCGGCGACGGCGGGCACAACCACCCCACGCAGACGCTGACCGACCTCCTGACCATTCGCCGCGAGAAGGGCTCGCTCGACGGCTTCACGATTGGCCTCTGCGGCGACCTCAAGTTCGGCCGCACCGTCCACTCGCTTATCGCCGCGCTCACGCGCTGCGAGGGCGTGCGCTTCGTCTGCATCTCGCCCGAGGAGCTGCGCCTGCCCGGCTACGTCCGTCAGGACGTGCTCGAGCGCTCCGGCGCGAGCTTCGCCGAGGTGCGCGACCTCGCCGAGGTCATGCCCGAGCTCGACGTGCTCTACATGACCCGCGTCCAGCGCGAGCGCTTCTTCAACGAGGAGGACTACCTCCGCCTCAAGGACAGCTATATCCTCACGCCCGCCAAGCTGGAGAGCGCGAAGAGCAGCCTCTCTATCCTCCACCCGCTGCCGCGCGTCAATGAGATTGACACGGCGATAGACTCCGACCCGCGCGCCTGCTACTTCCGCCAGGCGCTCAACGGCAAGTTCGTGCGCATGGCGCTCATTCTCAAGCTGCTCGAGGAGGCCGAAAAATGAACATAGACTCCATCAAGAACGGCCTGGTCATAGACCACATCCGCGCCGGCGGGGCCATGGACCTCTACCGCCTGCTCCACCTCGGCGACATGGACTGCACCGTGGCCATCATCAAGAACGCGCCCAGCCGCAAGCTCGGCCGCAAGGATATCATCAAGATAGACTCCGACCGCGACATTGACCTCGGCGTCATAGGCTTCGTCGACCCGGACGCGACGATAAACGTCATACGCGAGGGCAGGCTTGTCTCCAAGCGCAAGCTGGATTTGCCGGAGCGCATCGTGAACGTCCTCAAGTGCCGCAACCCCAGGTGCATCACCACTGTGGAGCCCGGCCTCGACCAGGTCTTCTTCCTCTCCGACCGGGATACGCACACCTACCGCTGCCTCTACTGCGAGGCCAGAGCGGAGCTCAATAAGAAATAAGCGAAGCGCCGCGGGAAATTCCCCGCGGCGCCGGTTTTTTAAAAGGCCGCCGGGGCCTTTTAAGGCGGCCTCACGCCCCGACGAGCTCCGTGCCCGGGTAGTAGTGGGCGAGGATTTCGCGGTAGTCCGCGCCGCCCTCCGCCATGACGTTCGCGCCGTACTGGCTCATGCCCACGCCGTGGCCGTAGCCGGTGACGGTGAAGAGGAAGGCCTCGCCCGTGCAGTCGAGGGTGAAGGCCGTGCTGCGAAGGGAGAAGGCCTCGCGCAGCTCCTGCCCCGTGAAGCTCTCGCCGCCTATCTCCACGCTCTCCACCCGGCCGCTTCCGTCGCGCTCAAGCGGGCCGAGCCAGCCGGCCGGCCCGCCGGAGAGGTCCGCCCCGGGCCGGAGGGCCGTGAGCTTCGCGGCGAAGTCCTCAGGCGAGACCTCGACGCTTGTGACGTAGTCCGGCACGTCCCCGGCGGTCTCGGGCGAGCTCACGCTGACGAGATAGGGCCGCGCCGACCAGACCTCGGCGGCGTCCTCCGTCATGCCCGCGGAGGAGGAGTGGAACACCGCCTCTATGGCCTCGCCCTCCCAGGCGAGGTACTGCCCGTCGGTGGAGGAGGCGGCCTCGAACACCTTTTCATAGTTTGAGTCAAAGCTCCCGCCCCAGCTCCCGCGCAGGCTCTCGCGGTCCAGATGCGCCTTGCAGCAGGCCGGATCGTCGCAGACCGCCGCCTCGGAGTGGGCGGCCTTGCCGGAGCCCATGAGGTGGAGGATATACGTCCGCGCGGCCACCGCCTGGGCGCGCAGGGCCTCGTCCTCAAAGGACGCGGGCATCTCCGCGGCCACGACGCCGGGCAGCCACTCGGCCATCGTCGTCTGCACGAGCTCGCCGCCGGAGAGGGCGGCGAAGCTTATGTCCGCGTCCGCGCCGTAATACCCCTCCCGCCCCGGCGTCTCCGCCTCTCCCTCGGCCCGCCGAGCGGGCAGGAGCGCCGCCGCCAGGGCCAGCGCGAGGCAGGCGAGCCCCGCGGCAATCTTGGCTCTCAGGCTTCCTCCCTCCTTTTGCACACTTGACTTAAGGCCGGGCGCGGTATAAAATTACATGAGCGCCCTGCGCCTCACATCATTTTATTTGGACGGATCTGACCATATGCGTAAACTAGCGCTTACTCTCACCTGCACGGCCTGCGTCTTCGGGGCCTTCGGGGTGTTCTGCCGCTGGATTCAGGGCATGAGCGCCTTTGAGGAGAACGGCCTGTACAAGCCGGGCAGCTTCTGGGGCATCGCACTTATAATACTTTACCTCGCCGCCTTCGGCGCCTTTCTGGGCTTCGCCGCATACTTCAAGCGCCGCCTGGGCCTCGCCTCCCCGCCGGAGTACGGCCTGGCCACCGCGGGCAGCCGCCGGATAGGCCTGCCCGTCGCCGCGGTCATGAGCCTGCTGCTCGCCGGCGGCGGCGCCGCGCTGCTCCTGACCGCGGGAAGCGAGCAGTTCGCCAAGCTGCTGCGCGTCCTGGCGCTTATCAGCTTCGCCGCCGCGGCGGGCTTCATGGGCCTCGCAGGGGCCTCCGGCCGCTCCTCGCCGAGGGGAAGCGCGCTCGAGGCCGGGCTCTGCCTCGCCGGGGCCCTGCCCGTGGCCTTCTGCTGCTTCTGGCTCGTGGTGAGCTACCGGCAGGACGCCGCGACCGGCGTCGTCTGGAGCTACGCGCCGGAGATAATCGCCCTCGCGGCCTCCCTGCTCGCCTTCTACTATGTCGCCGGGCACGCCTACGGCCGCCCGCGGCCCTTCGCGGCGATATTCTTCTGCGAGTTCGGCGCCTTCTCCTGCTTCGTGACGCTGCCGGACAGCCGGCTTATCGCGCTGCAGGTGATGTTCTTCGCCCTCGCGGTCATGCAGCTCTATATAGGCCTCCAGCTCACGGCCAACCTGCGCCCCGCCGAGGAGATAGGCGAGCGCTTCCCCGGCGCGCTCGAGGCCGAGGGCCTGGCCGAGCCCGCCGAGCCGGAGAGCGACGAGCCCATGCTCGAGGACATGGGCGAAAACGCCGGCGATGAGGACGACTTCATCGAGGTCACGGACGAATTCCTCGGCGACGGGCCGGAGCAAAACAAATAGCTTGACAGGCTTTGCGCTCATATTATATAATAACCCTCTGCCGGACCACATGGCAGAGGGTGTTCTTACGCCCTTTAACAATGTCAACTACGGCGGGAAACCGCTTGTTGAGTAATAAACCGAAAGGATGATTTCAATGGTTCGCACTTATCAGCCCAAGAAGCGTCAGCGCCAGAAGGAGCACGGCTTCCGCAAACGCATGTCCACCCGCAACGGCCGCAAGGTCCTCGCCCGCCGCCGCGCCAAAGGCAGGGCCCGCCTCTCCTACTGAGTCGAGGCGCGCCTGACGCGCGATAAAGAAGGCAGCCTTGGAGTTCAGCGTATCGCTTAAGCAGAATTACGATTTCCGTCGCGCCTACCGCAAAGGCAGGAGCGCGGCGGAGCCTTGCCTTGTCGTCTACGCGAGGCGGACCCGCGGCAGGACAAACCGCGTCGGGTACACCGTGAGCAGCAAGCTCGGCTGCGCCGTCGTGCGCAACCGCGTGCGCCGCCGCCTTCGCGAGATATACAGGCTCAATGAACGGCGCTTTTGCGCGGGATACGACATCGTCGTCGTCGCCCGGGGCAGGAGCGTTTCGGCTGACTACCGGCGGCTGGAGCGGGAATTTCTCCGCGCGGCGGCCGGCCTCGGCCTTCTCAAGAAGGAGGAAGAGGCTTGAAAAAGCTCATGCTGGCGTTCATACGCTTTTACCGCAGGAACATCTCTCCGCTGACGCCTCCCTGCTGCCGCTTTATCCCCACCTGCTCGGAATACGCGCTCGAGGCCATACAGAAATACGGCGCCGTAAAGGGCGGCTGGCTTGCGCTCAAGCGCATATGCCGCTGCCATCCCCTGCACTTCGGCGAGCACGAATTCTATGACCCCGTGCCCTAAGCTCCGTGCGCTGCCGTCCGGCTTCCGGGCCGGTATCACCCACCGAGGAGTTTTTTAAAAATGCTTGATGCCATAGCAACACCGTTTGGCTGGCTTATGATGGTGCTCTACAACCTGACCGATAACTTCGGCTGGGCCATCATTTTGTTCGGCATAATCGTCGCGCTCGTGCTTCTGCCCTTCATGGCGAAGAGCAAGAAGAGCATGATGCGCATGTCGCGCCTGCAGCCGCGCATGATGGAGCTGCAGAAGAAGCACGAGGGCAACCCGCAGAAGCTCAACGAGGAGATGAGCCGTCTCTACCGCGAGAACAAGGTCAGCCCCCTCGGCGGCTGCCTCTGGAGCCTGCTCCCGCTCTTCATCATGCTGGCGCTCTACCGCGCCGTCGTCAAGCCGCTCACCATCATGATGGGCGTGCCCGACGAGATGCTCGCCCCGGGCGGAGCCATCTACGACCAGCTCCAGGCCCTCGGCTACCAGCTCAGCAACTACACCACTTCCACCAACAGCTTCTACGAGCAGATTTACCAGGCGAAGTTCATCGCCGAGAACTTTGCGCAGTTCGCCGCCCTCTCGGACAAGCTCGTTCCCATGAACTTCAACTTCATCGGCCTCGACCTGTCCATGACGCCGCAGTGGAAGTTCTGGGCCTTCGACTTCTCCAACGGCACGGCCCAGACGATAGGCCTCTTTGTCCTGCCGCTCATCTCCACGGCCATGAGCTATTTCTCCATGTTCCTCAACAGGAAGCTCCAGCCGCCGGTCGGCACGACCCAGCAGCAGCAGGCCAACGCCTCGAGCATGAAGACCATGATGTACGTCATGCCTCTCATGAGCCTCTGGATAGGCTTCGTCATGCCCGCCGCCCTCTGCGTCTACTGGATTATCAACAGCCTCACCGGCATACTGCGCGAGACGGGCCTCACGCTTGTCTTCAAAAAGCAGATGGCCAAGGAGGACGAGGAGTTCAACGCCAAGGAGCGGGCGCGCGAGGAGGAGCTTGAGCGCAAGAGGCAGGAGACCGAGCGCCTTCGCGCCCTGAACGCCACCACCGTCAACAAGAACACCAGCAAGAAAAAGCAGCAGGCCCAGGCCGCCCAGGCCGGAGCCGAGCGCCGCGCCGCCGCCGAGAGGGCGGAGCGGGCCGCGCGCCGCGAACGTCTCGGTATCGCCGAGGAGGAGAAGCCGGCCTCCCAGGTCGGCAACCGCCGCTTTGCCCGCGGCAGGGCGTACGTTGAGGAGCGCTTTGAGCACCCCGAGACCGCCGCTGAGGCCACCGCCGCCGCGGCGGAGGCCAGCGAGGGCGTGGACTCCATCGACCCCGACTACATCGACGAGACCGAAATCATCGGCGTCCCCGATACTGCTGAGGATGCTCCCGAGACCGCAGACGGGGAGCAGCAGGAGAATGTGAAATGAAGAAATATCTTGAGAAATCCGCAAAGACCGAGGATGAGGCCCTCGCCGCGGCTCTCGCCGAGCTGGGCCTCGAGCGCGACGACGTCTCCGTCGAGATAGTCGAACGCGCCAAGAGCGGCTTTTTGGGCATAGGCGCCTCTCCCGCGGTCATCCGCGTGGAGTATGAGGTCCCGGACGCGCCCGAGGCGAAGCCCGAGCCCGTGCATGAGGCTCCCAGGCCCGCCGTGAAGGCCGAGGCTCCCGCCGCTCCCGCCGCGCCCAAGTACACCGAGGGCGCCAAGGCCGCGACCGAGAGCTTCCTGAGCGGCCTGCTCGAGCGCATGGGCGTCAGGGCCGAGATAACGATACGTGACCGCGAGAACGGCGGCCTGCTTGTCGAGCTCTCCGGCCCGGGCATGGGCGCCGTCATAGGCCGCCGGGGCGAGACCCTCGACGCCATACAGCACCTCACCAACTACGCCGTCAACCGCGGCAGCGAAAAGCGCTGCCACATCAGCGTCGACGCCGAGAGCTACCGCGCCAAGCGCGAGGAGAGCCTTGTGCGCCTGGCCGAGAAGATGGCCGCCAAGGTCGTCAAGTACAAGCGCTCCATGGCCCTCGAGCCCATGAATTCCTACGAGCGCCACGTCATACACACCGCCCTTCAGAACTACGAGGGCGTCTCCACCAGCTCGACGGGCGTCGAGCCCAACCGCCGCGTGGTCGTCTCCTACGAGCGGCCCGCCCGGCAGCAGGCAGACAGCCGCCCGCAGAGCCGCGAGTGGAGCTGATTGGAGGAAAGAGCATGTTTGAAACCGTCAGGGATTACCTCGCGGCCCAGCTTGAGGTCGACCCCGCGACCATCACGCCCGACACCGACATAATAGACGACCTCGAGGCCGACTCCCTCGATCTCGTCGAGCTCATCATGACCCTCGAGGACCACTACGACATCGTCCTCACGGACGACAAGACCGCCGGCGTCCGCACCGTCGGCCAGGTCGTTAAAATGCTCGAAGGCATCCTGAGGTAAACGGAACGAAGGCCCGCCGGCTTAAACCGGCGGGCCTTTTCATTCCCGGCTTTCAATGAAGCGGTCCATGCTCCGCGAGCCTGAGGCCGCGCGGCGGCTTTAAACTCAACTCAAAAGAGGTAAGTTTTCCGCCCGCAATCGCATAACATAGACCTAACTCATTATAGTTAGGCGGTGAGGCCATGCGCATAGGGGAAGCCGTGAGGCTGAGGATACTGAGCCTCTGCGCGGAGCGGGGAATAAGCGTGAACAGGCTCGCGACCATGAGCGGCGTGACGCAGAGCACGCTCAACAACATCGTCAGCGGCCGCAACGAGAGCGCGACGGTGTCCACCGTGAAGAAGCTCTGCGACGGCCTCGACATAAGCATAACCGAGTTCTTCTCCGCCCCCGAGTTCGACGGGCTCGAGCAGGAGGTCAGGTGATATGCGCAGGCGTACTCTCGCGTTGGGAGATCGGAA
>DVJK01000005.1 GCA_018716795.1 Candidatus Scatomorpha merdipullorum
AGCAGGGCGAGCTGCTCGTCGAATTTTATGCGCATATCAGCCGAACCTCCCTGTGATGTAGTCCTCCGTCCTCTTGTCCTGCGGGTGGGAGAAGATGCGCTCTGTATCCCCGAACTCGACGAGCTCGCCGAGCAGGAAGAAGGCGGTCTTGTCGCTGACTCGCACGGCCTGCTGCATATTGTGCGTGACCATGATGACAGTATATCGGTTTTTGAGCTCCATGGCAAGGTCTTCAATCTTGCTGGTGGAGATGGGATCGAGGGCGCTGGTGCTCTCGTCCATGAGCAGGATGTCGGGCTCGACGGCGAGGGCGCGGGCTATGCAGAGCCGCTGCTGCTGGCCGCCGGAGAGGCCGAGCGCGCTCTTATTGAGCCTGTCCTTGACCTCGTCCCATATCGCCGCGTCGCGCAGCGAGCGCTCGACGATGTCGTCCAGCCTCGCCTTGCCGCGTATGCCGTGGGTGCGCGGGCCGTAGGCGATGTTGTCGTAGATGCTCATGGGGAAGGGGTTCGCCTTCTGGAACACCATGCCTATCTGCTTGCGCAGGCGCGTGACGTCGACGTCCTTGCCGTAGATGTTCTCGCCGTTATAGTTGACCTCGCCGTCTATCTTGACGCCCTCGACCAGGTCGTTCATGCGGTTGAGCGTCTTGAGGAAGGTGCTCTTGCCGCAGCCGGAGGGGCCTATGAGGGCGGTTATCCGGTTGGCGGGTATGTAGATATTGATGTCCTTCAGCGCGTGGTTGTCGCCGTAGTAGAGGTTGAGATGCCTGGCGTCTATTATGGTGCGCTCGTCTCCGGCGCTGCCGGGCCTGTTGTTTATTATCTCGCTCATAGCTATTATTCTCCCGCTCTCAGTTTTTCTTGAGCTTTTTGCCGGCGAATTTCGCGGCCAGGTTTATCAGGAAGGCAATCGCAAGCAGCACGACCGCGACAGCGAAGGCCTCGTCGAAGTCGGCGCGCTCCTTGGCGTAGACGTAGAGGGACACGGTCAGCGTGCTTCCCGCCGCGCCGAAGAAGTTGGAGAGGAACTCGCCTATCGTGTCGCCGCCGAAGTTGGCCATGCGCATACCCATGCCGGCCGTGAACATCAGCACCGCGCTCTCGCCGACGATGCGGCCTATGGCGAGGATGCAGCCGGTGACGATGCCGTCTATGCTGCTGGGCAGGACGACGGTGCGTATCATGTGCCACTTGCCGCTGCCGAGGGCGAGGGAGCCCTCGCGGTAGCTCTGCGGGACGGTCTTGAGGCTCTCCTGCGTCGTGCGGATAATGGTCGGCAGCGTCATCATGACGAGGGCGAAGGCGCCGGCCATGAGGCTGGTGCCGAGGCCGAGAGTCTGGCAGAAGACCATCATGCCCACGAGGGCGAAGATGATGCTCGGCATGCCGGAGAGCGTCTCGGTCGCGAACTCAATGACGCTGACGAGCTTCCTGTTCGTCGCATACTCGGTGAGGTATATGGCGCTGCCGACGCCGAGGGGCAAGATGATGATAAGCGTCCAGAAGATGACGTAGAAGGTGTTCACAATCGCGGGCAGGATGCCCTGGATGTCGTTTATGACGCTCTCCTCGCTGGAGAGGAACTGCCAGCTGAGGTTCGGGACGCCGCGGTAGAGGATATAGCCTATGAGGAAGGCAAGCAGCGCGCAGATGAGTGCGGCGGCGGCGTAGAGCAAAAAGCGCATGGCGCCGTTCCAGGTCCTGCGGGCCGCGCTCAGCGGCGCGGTTATGGATTCGTGAGAGTTCATCAGCTGCCCTCCTTATTGTGCTTGAGGAACATGTTGAGCGCGGCGTTAATGAGCATTATGAAGAGGAAGAGCACGAGGCCTATGGAGAAGAGGGCCTGGCGGTGCAGGTCTCCGGCGTAGCCCATCTCGCCCGCGATAGCGGTGGTAAGGAACTTGACGGAGGAGAGCAGGCTCGGCATGTTCGCGACGTTGCCGGCGACCATGAGTATGGCCATGGCCTCGCCTATCGCGCGGCCCACGCCGAGGACGACGGCGGCGGCTATGCCGCTCTTGGCCGCCGGGGCGCTGACGCGGAAGTAGGTTTCGAGCTCCGTCGCGCCGAGGGCCAGGCTGGCCTCCTCATACTCGCGCGGGACTGCATTGAGCGCGGTCTCGGAAACGGAGATGATGCTCGGCAGTATCATGATGGCCAGGACGACGATGGCGGCGAGGAGTCCGTCGCCCGCGGCGAGATTGAAGGTCTCGCGTATCGCGGGGACGAGCACCATCATGCCCACCAGGCCGTATACGACGCTGGGTATGCCGGCGAGCAGGTCGACGACCTCGCGTATCACGGAGGCGAGCTTCCTGTTGGCGACCTTGCTGAGGAAGACGGCCATGAGGAAGCCTATGGGCACGCCTATGACAATCGCGCCCGCGGTGCCGTAGACGCTGGTGAGTATCATGGGCAGTATCCCGAAGGAGGGGTCTGTCTTGTGCGCGGGCTCCCAGTTCGTGCCGGAGAGGAAGTTCCAGAGCCCCACCTCGCGTATCGCGGGTATGCCGGAGATTATGAGGTACACGGATATGACGAGGACGAACGCTATCGCGACGAGGCCGCAGACGACGAAGACGCCCTTCATGACGCCCTCCATGACGTCCTTAACCCCGCCCTTGGAGTCGATGCTTTCAGCGGGCTTTTCTGCGGTAAACACGCTTTCAGCGGGCTTTTCGTCCGTTTTGCGCCTCGACGAGGTCTTCATACCGCCCTCTCCTTTCGTAATCGTTTCGTTCATGCCTTTTCCCTTTCCGGGGTGGATCTGACCGGCGTTCGGCGCGCAAGCGCCCGTCAGATACACCCCTGCTCACAGGGCAGAAGGCCCCCATTTGGATTGGGGGCCGCTGCCGTTAATTATTTTGTTCGCTCAGGCGGCGAGGCTCGCGGGGACGGCGCCGGCGGCGGTGATGATGTCGGCGACCTCATCGCTCATGGCGTAGTCCAGGAAGGCCTGGGCGGCGGGGCTGAGCTCCTTGCCCTCGACGGTGACGACCACGAAGGGGCGCTGAATCGCGAAGCTGCCGTCCGCGACGGTCTCCTCGCTCGGGGTCACGCCGTTGACCGCGACGGCGGTGACGCTCTCGTCGACGGCGGAGAGGCTGGCGTAGCCGATGGCGTTCGGGTTGGAGGCCACGTTGCCGATAACGTCGCCGGTGGAGCTGTACTCGTTCATGTAGGCGCAGGCGTCCTCAATGCCGAGGATTTCCTCGAAGGCGCCGCGGGTGCCGGAGCCGGCCTCGCGGCCGAAGACGGCGATCTCGCCGTCGGCGCCGCCGACCTCGGACCAGTTGGTGATCTCACCGGTGAAAATCTTCGCAATCTGCTCGGTGGTCAGGTCGGTCACGGTGTTCTCGGGGTTTATCACGACCGCGACGCCGTCCAGGGCGATGATGTTCTCAACGGCGCCCTGCTCCTTCTCCTCGTCGGAGAGAGCGCGGCTGCTCAGGCCGAGGTCGCAGGTGCCCTCGAGCACGCCGGTGATGCCGGCGCCGGAGCCGCTGCCGGTGTAGTTCGGGCTGACGCCGGGCTGGACGTCGGCGAAGCCCTCGATGAGGGCGAGGATGACGCTCTCCATGGAGGTGGAGCCGTTCAGGGTGACGTTGCCGGAGACCTCTTCGGGCTCCTCGGCGGGCTCGGTGGCGGGAGTGGTCTCCTCGCCGGCGGGCTCGGTGGCGGGAGTGGTCTCCTCGGACGCAGGCTCGCCGCAGGCGGCCAGGGCGAAGACCATCACGAGGGCAAGCATGATGGCAAGTATCTTTTTCATCTTTGCATTTTCTCCTTCAGCAGAATTTTCCGTTCCCGAAATTTAAGAACGCTTTCAATTGCAGCGCCGGTTTTCGCCGGCACCTATTAAAGTAATTAACATGTGTAAAGTCAAAAAGCCTCCCAATGTTAAATCCGCGTAAAATATCGCCCGTTTCCGACAGTTTTTTCGAAAATCGCCGAAAAAAGAAGCCGCGCGGAGCTTTTTGCTCCGCGCGGCGCGCATGTTTTCGCTTTATTCCGCCCTCGCGTATACGAAGGCGTTGGGCAAATTCCGGCCCTCGGGCAGGGCCTGGTTCGAGCAGCGGGTGACGGGCTCGCCGTCGTACCAGAGTATGGCGCTGGTGCCGCCGTCGAGGTTCATGGCCTGCATGCAGCCGTGCCTTTCCAGGATGTTTGAGCACTCCTCGACGCTGACGCCGAGCGAGTCGATAAGCCGCCCCTCTATGACGAGCATCAGTATCTC
>DVJK01000058.1 GCA_018716795.1 Candidatus Scatomorpha merdipullorum
GGCGTCCATCTCGAAGCTGTTGCCGGTGTTGCCGTTGACGGAGCCGACGCGGGCCGCGACGAGCAGGCCGCTCAGGCCGGCCAGCAGGCCCATGTTGGCGTAGGCCGTGAAGTAAATCTTATTGGTGTTGATGCCGGAGAGCTGGGTGGCCTTCTCGTTGCCGCCGACGGCGTAGAAGTAGCGGCCGAAGGCGGTCTTGCTGGTGATAAAGTTGTAGATAAGGCAGATGGCCACAACCCATATCAGCATGACGGAGACGCCGCGGTACTGGCTGAGCAGGTAGCTGTACACGACTATCAGCGCGGCGATGACCACGGTGCGGAGGATGTCGCTGAGGAAGCTGTTCTGGCGGTAGCCGTGCTTGGCGCGCTCGGCGCGGGTCTTGAGCATGTTGAGGACGATGAGCACCGCGACGACGATGCCGATGATAAGCGCGCTCCAGATAACGCCGCCGTCGTCAAGGCCGGGAATGTGGATGTACTGGGTGAAGAAGTTGAGGAAGCGCCCGTCCTGGATGGGGACGGTCTTGTTGCCGAGGATGATGCGGCCGATGCCGCGGAAGATGAACATGCCGCCGAGGGTGGTGATGAAGGGCGGGATGCGGACGTAGCCTATCCAGTAGCCCTGCCAGATGCCGACGAGGAGGCCGGCGACCAGGCATATCACGATGGTCAGGTAGGGGTTCACGCCGGCGTTGGTGATGAGCACCGCCGCGATGCCGCCGACCATGCAGATAACGGAGCCGACGGACAGGTCGATGTTGCCGCCGGTGAGGATGCACAGCAGCATGCCGCAGGCCATGACCAGGACGTAGCCGTTCTGGAGCATGAGGTTGGACATGTTCGGCGCGTTGAGGAGGCGGCCCTCGGTCAGTATCGCGAAGAGGATGAATACGACCACGAGGGCGATTACCATCGCGTATTTGGTGAGAAATTCACTCACATTTACTTTCTTTTTCTCAGTCATTGCTGCACACTCTCCCTTTCTCCGGTGTCGCGGATTATATAGCCCATGATGCTCTCCTGCGTGGCCTCGGCGGCGTTGACCTCGGCCAGCAGGCGGCCCTCGTTCATGACGTAGATGCGGTCGCACATGCCGAGGAGCTCAGGCAGCTCGGAGGATATCATGATGACGCTCTTGCCCTTGGACACCATGTCGTTAATGAGGCAGTATATCTCGTACTTGGCGCCGACGTCGATGCCGCGCGTGGGCTCGTCCATTATGAGCACGTCGGGCTCGGTGAACATCCACTTGCCGAGCAGGGCCTTCTGCTGGTTGCCGCCGGAGAGGTGGCCTATCGCCTGCTCGATGGAAGGGGTCTTCGTGCCCATCTCCTTGGTCATCTTCTCGGCGACCTGGACCTCCATGTCGGTGTCTATGACGCCGCCGCCTCCGCAGACCTTGTCCAGGCGGGCGAGGGTGGTGTTGAAGCGTATGGTCTCGTCGAGTATAAGGCCGTAGACCTTGCGGTCCTCGGTGACGTAGGCGAGGCCGTGGCGGATGGCGTCCTCGGGGCTCTTGAAATTGACCTTCTCGCCCTTCATGTACAGCTCTCCGGAGATGTTGGAGCCGTAGCTGCGGCCGAAGATGCTCATTGCGAGCTCGGTGCGGCCCGCGCCCTGCAGGCCGGAGAAGCCGACGACCTCGCCCTTATGGACGTTGAAGGAGACGTTGTCGTCGACGACGCGCTCCTGATAGAGCGGGTGGTGGACGGTCCAGTTCCTGACCTCGAGGCTGACCTCGTCGGAGACCTTGTGCTCGCGGTGGGGATAGCGGTCCTCCATCGGGCGGCCGACCATGCCGCGGATTATCCTCTGCTCGGAGAACTCGTCCACGCCCTTGACAAGCGTCTCTATCGTGGAGCCGTCGCGGATTATCGTGGCCTTGTCGGCGCAGTAGATAATCTCGTTGAGCTTGTGGGTGATGATGATGCTGGTGAGGCCCTGCTTCTTGAACTCTATGAGCAGGTCGAGCAGCATCTTCGCGTCCTCGTCGTTGAGGGAGCTCGTGGGCTCGTCAAGTATGAGCAGGCGCACCTTCTTCGCGAAGGCCTTGGCTATCTCGACGAGCTGCTGCTTGCCGGTGCCGATGTCCTTTATGAGGGTGTGCGGGTTCTCCTTGAGGCCGACCTGGCTCATGTGCTTCTCGGCCTCGTAGAAGGTCTTGTTCCAGTCGATGACGCCGAGCTTGTTCCGGAACTCGTTGCCCATGAACATGTTCTCGCCTATCGTAAGCAGCGGAATAAGGGCAAGCTCCTGGTGGATGATAACTATGCCGACCGCCTCAGAGTCCTTGAGGTTCTTGAACTGGCAGAGCTTGCCGTCATAGTATATCTCGCCATCGTAGCTGCCCACGGGGAACTGGCCGCTGAGCACGTTCATCAGCGTGCTCTTGCCGGCGCCGTTTTCGCCTATGAGGGCGTGTATCTCGCCCTCCTCCACCACGAGGTTGACGTTGTCCAGCGCCTTGACGCCGGGGAATTCCTTCGTGATGGAGCGCATTTCAAGCAATACTTTTCCCAAACCTTGGTTCCTCCTCCCGGCCGCGCCGCGGCGGCTTCCGCCTTCGGACGGCCTTTTCTTGTCAGGATACCTGAGCAGCCCCCGGATGGACGGGGCTCCTCGCCCCGTTTATCCGGGGACTGCCCAAATTAAAACGGGCGGGGCGAAGCGCCCCGCCCGCGGCATTAGATGCTCTGGCTAAGTATGTAAGTTCCCTTACTTATCAGCCGACGGCGACCAGGTAGCCGTCTCCATCGACGGTGTAGTAGCCGGGCTCAACGAGGACTTCCTCATAGTTGTCCGGGGTGACGGTCTCGGGGACGAGCAGGATGCTGGTAGCGGCGTGGCCGGTGTCGCTGGTGGTGTAGGTCTCGGTGTCGAGGTTGGCCTCGAAATCCCAGCCGGCGGCGTCGATCAGGGCCTGGTCGACGGGCTCGCCCGCGAGGATGGCCTTCGCGATGTCGAGGGTGGCGTCAGCCTCGTTGGCGACGGCCTTGTAGACGGTCATGGCCTGGAGGCCGTCGACGATGTTGCGCAGGTTGGCAACGTCGCCGTCCTGGCCGGTGATGATGACGGTGTTGTCGCCGGCGTAGTCGCTGGTGACGGCCTGGGTGACGCCGAGGGCGGTGGAGTCGTTGGAGCAGAGCCAGGCGTCGAGGCGCTCGCCGCCGGAGTAGTAGGAGGCGAGGATGTTCTGGGCGCGGTCAAGGGCGGTGTCGGTGTTCCACTGCTCGGTGGCGACGACGTCGAACTCAGTCTGCTCGCTGCGGCAGACGAGCACGCCGCTCTCGAGGTAGGGCTTCAGGACGTCCATGGCGCCGTTGAAGAAGAACGGGGCGTTGTTGTCGGCGGGGTCGCCGGCGGTGAACTCAATGTACTTCGGGTCGTCGGCGGTGGTGTTCTCGAGGTCGAGGGCCTCAACCAGGAACTCGCCCTGCAGGGTGCCGACGGAGTAGTTATCGAAGGAGACGTAGTAGTTGACGTTGTCGTTCATGATGAGGCGGTCGTAGGCAATGACCTCGATGTCATTGGCGGCGGCCTCGTCCATGACGGTGTTCAGAGCGGCGCCGTCGATGGCGGAGATGACGAGAAGGTCGACGCCCTGGGCAATCAGGTTCTGGATGTCGCTGACCTGCTGGTCGACTTCGTTGTCGGAGTAGACGAGCTCGGCCTGATAGCCGGCGGCCTCGAACTGCTCCTTCAGGAAGTTGCCGTCACGGTTCCAGCGCTCGAGGCTCTGGGTCGGCATGCTGATGCCGATGAAGCCCGTGGTCTCGCCGGCAGGGGTGGTCTCCTCACCGGCGGGAGTGGTCTCTTCGCCGGCCGGGGTGGTCTCTTCGGTGGCGGGCTCGCCGCAGGCGGCGAGGGCGAACACCATGACGAGAGCGAGGAGCAGAGCAAGAAGTTTCTTCATTTCATTTTCCTCCTACATTTCGTTTTGGCTGAGATTCGGAAGCGAAATCCTTCCTGTCCTTATTTTAAAACTAACTTTACAAAAGTCAACGGTAAATTGACCAATTAATGTCGATTTGTCAGTAGCGTTAGTTTTCAGGGGTCGTTTTTGTGCATTTCGCTGTGTTTGTCGGAAAAGCTCGCCCTCTGCCCCGGGCGGACGGGCGGGGCAGAATTTATGAAAATTGTTTAAAGGGGCATTGCCAAACGAAAAATTTGTGTTAAAATAGAGCAGGAAGCCAGGCTTCTATAAATACACTTTACGAAAGTCGCAGGTTTTAGGCATGGAAAGCTCGTACAACGACAGGCGCCGGCAGACCCGGAGCAGCGTCTACCACTGTTTATATGAGACGGAAGGCTTCTGCACCCGGCAGATGCTGGCCCAGAACCTCGGCCTGAGCCTGCCCACCATCTATCAGAACCTCACCGAGCTCGTCGACTCGGGCTTCGTGCGCTATTCCGGCGAGGCGCACAGCACGGGCGGCCGCCGGGCCGCCGGGCTTGAGATTATCCCCGACGCGCGCATCGCCGTCGGCGTGAGCGTCGCGGCGGACAGGCTGCGCTTCTCCGCCGCCGACCTGAGGCTGAGCGAGCTGGCCTCCCGCTCGGTGGACTTCACGACGCGCGGGCGGACCATCGCGGAGCTCAGCCGCGTCATCTCGGAGGAGCTCGAGCGCTTCCTGGACGAGGCGGGGCTCGACCGTTCGCGGCTTCTGGGCGTCTGCGTGGCCTTGCCCGGCCTTCTGACGCCTCAGCGCGACAGGCTTCTCTTCGCGCCCACGCTCCGGCTGCGCGACAGCGAGCTGAGGCCCATATACGAGAGCCTGCGCTATCCCAGCTATGTGGAGAACGACGCCACGAGCTCCGGCCACGCCGAGTGGTTCACGCGCGGCGCCGTGGGCAACATGGCCTACATCTCGCTGGAGTGCGGCGTCGGCGGCAGCGTGCTTATAGGCGGCTCGCCCTACCACGGCAGCAATCAGCGCAGCTGCGAGTTCGGGCACATGTGCATCGTGCCCGGCGGGCTCAAGTGCAGCTGCGGCAAGCACGGCTGCCTGGAGGCCTACTGCTCGCCCGACCGGGTGAGCAAGGACCTGGGCATATCCCTAACAGCCTTCTTCGACGAGCTTGAGCGGCACAATCCCGAGTTTACGATGCTCTGGTCGGACGTCCTCCAGCACCTGGCCGTCGGCATAGCCAACATCCGCATGTGCTTCGACTGCGACGTGGTCCTCGGCGGCCTGCTCACGCAGCACATGCCCGCCTATCTCGGCCTCCTGCGGCAGTACGTCGCCGCCAACGATCCCTTCAGCGACAACGCGCTCTACGTCTCGCTGAGCGTGCTGGGCGGGCGCTCGGTGCCCCTGGGCGCGGCGCTGCACTTCATAAGCGAATTCCTGGACAACATGTGAATAATTTAGGAGTGATGAGTATGCAAGTCAACAGCAGGCCCTTCGGCGTCACCAAATACGGCGAGGCCGTCACGGCTTACGAGCTCGTGAACGCCTCCGGCGCGAGCGCGGTGATTCTCGACTACGGCGCGACGGTGCAGAGCCTCCTTGTGCCCGACCGCGGCGGGAAGCTCACCGACGTCGTCCTCGGGTACGAGACCGTCGCGGAGTATGAGCAAAACGGCGGCTACATGGGCGCGACGCTCGGCCGCGTGGCGAACCGGATAGGCGGCGCGCGCTTCTCCATAGGCGGGAAGGAGTACCGCATCTTCAAAAACGACGGCGAGAACACCCTCCACGGCGGCGAGCGCGGCTTCGACAAGTACGTCTGGGCCGCCGAGGTGAAGGACGGCAGCCTCTGCATGAGCCGCCTCTCCCCCGACGGCGAGGAGAACTTCCCCGGCAACTTCAGCCTCTGCGTCAGCTTCACGCTCACGGACGGCAACGCGCTTGAGATACGCTACGACGCGGACACCGACGCCGTCACGCCCGTCAGCCTCACGAACCACAGCTACTTCAACCTCGGCGGCGACGCGCTCGGGCACGTCGTCACGATAAACGCCGAGCGCTTCTGCGAGGGCGGCGCGGACTGCCTGCCCACGGGCCGGCTGCTGAGCGTCGAGGGCACGGCGCTCGACTTCCGCGCGGGCCGCGTTTTGGGCGAGGCCCTCGCGCAGGAGGACGCCCAGACCGCGCTCTTCGGCGGCATCGACCACAACTTCGTCCTCAGCGGAACATTCGCCGCGGAGGCGTACAGCCCGGCGAGCGGCATAGCCATGCAGGTGCGCACCACCCTGCCCGGCATGCAGTTCTACACCTCGAATTCCCTCTCCGAGCGCGCGGGCAAGCGCGGCACGGTCATGGGCCCGCACGGCGGCTTCTGCTTCGAGACGCAGATTTTCCCCGACGGCATGAACCACTACGGCTTCCCCTCTCCCCTGCTCCGCCCCGGCGAGCACCTGCACTCCGAGACCGTTTACAGCTTCAGCGTAAAATAAGCGCCCTACGCAAAAAATTCCCCGGAATCCTGACGGTTCCGGGGAATTTTTGCCCTCAAAACGGCGGCCGCATATCGCCTTCACCGCGGGACCGCGGCATTGCGGCCCCGCGGCTTACAGAAGGCGGATGGAAAGGGGAAATCCCCTTTTCAAGCGGGATTATTTCTTGGGCATCAGGTACTTATAGTACTTGCCGGGCAGGGTCGGCTTGGCGGTGATTCCCGCGAAGCCGGTCGGATACCGGGCGTAGCCGGCCGCGTGGACGGCCTCGATGCCCTTCGCGGTGGTCTCCAGGTCCTTGACGGGCAGGGAGAAGGCCAACTCGTCGTCCGCGGTGGTGCCGAAGACGCGCTCGCCGCCGCCGGGGATGACAATCGTGGGCTCCTGATTCACGAAGACCTTGTTTATATAGCCCGCGCAGGCGAGACGGCCGAGCGTGTAGCTCTTGACGCCGTCGCCGGTGTAGTAGGCGTAGCCCTGGGCCAGGCGGGTCGCCTGGGCGCTGTTGCCGTAGACGATGACGACGTCGGGCTCGAAAGTCGCGGTCTCATAAGGGGCAATCCAAATGGCCTTCGGAGCCTCCTTGAGCAGGACGTTGGCCGCCTCTATCTTCTTCGCAGCCTCCTCGTTTCCGGCGTAGCCGGGAACGGTGACCTTGCCCGCGAGCAGGTTCTCCTGCGGCAGGTAGCCAAAGGCGCAAAGCTGCGGAGGACAGGCGTTGTCTTCCATACGGAACACCATCGTCAGGCCCATGCGGCGCGCCGCGGAAACGCCCTGGCAGAGCGTCAGCGGATAGCCGTACTTTTCCATGGGCATGATCGCGCCCTCGGGCGCCGGCGTGTCGTCAAAGACAAGCTTCACGGCCACCGGATCTGTCTGGGGACGGATGTACTTCTTCACATTTGCAAGGAAAAGCTCCTTAATCTCCATTTTACTGCCTCCTTTTTTACGTGTGATGAAAAATATAGAACTTCTCAGCCCTGTTTTGAGCTGCAAAAGTCAGGCTTGCGCTTTTCCAGGAAAGCGCTGACACCCTCGCGCATATCCTCGTCGCTGAAGGTGCCGGCGGCCAGCGCGGCCTCGTGCGCGAGGCCGGTGCGCAGGTCCGTCTGCGCGCCCTCGAACACCGCGTGCTTTGCGGCGGTGACGGCGCTGAAGCTGTTTTTGAGTATACCCCTGGCGAGCTTCACGCACTCGGGCAGCAGCTCGCCGTGCGTCTCCACGACTCGGTTGACGAGCCCTATCTCATAGGCCCTGCGGGCGTCGACGCGCCCGGCGGTGTATATGAGCTCCTTGGCCCGGCCCATACCGACGAGGCGGGCGAGCCTCTGCGTGCCGCCGTAGCCCGGGATGGTGCCCAGGGTGACCTCCGGCAGGCCGAAGACCGCGTTCGCCGAGGCGACGCGCAAATCGCAGCACATCGAGAGCTCGCAGCCTCCGCCCAGGGCCCAGCCGCCCACGGCGGCGATGGTGACCTTGTCGAGAGTCTCCAGGCGGGAGAAGAGCCCGTGCGCCGCCATGCAGACGGCATAGTGCTCCGCGGGAGAGCGGGCGGCGAACTCTGATATGTCCGCGCCGGCCACGAAGGCGCGCTCACCCGCGCCGGTGAGGATGACCGCCTTGACCGAGGCGTCGCTCTCCAGGGCGTCCAGCGCCGCGGCCAGGCCCTCCATGACGGAGTCGTTGAGGGCGTTGAGCACCTCGGGCCTGTTCACCGTCAGAACGGCTATTCGGGAATCATCGGGCAATTTTTCAAGCAGAACTGTATCCATATTGCTTCCTTTTGGGCAAAAGCGACACAAAAATCGTCAATTTTTTGGCGTTTTCTATTGTCATACAGCCGCCCCGTATGCGCGGGGCGGCCGTATTGTCGTGCGGCTTTTTAGGGCCGCGGCTTATACCTTCAGACGGCTCAGATGAGCTTCTTCTCGCGCAGGTCGGCGATCTTGGCGTCGTCGTAGCCGAGGATGGTCTTCAGGATGGCATCGGTATCCTGGCCGGGAGCCGGAGCGCCGCGCCAGACCTTGCCCGGGGTCTCGGACATCTTCGGGGCGATGCCGAAGGCGGTGATGTCGGCGCCGACGGTCTGGTCCTCGTAGGTAATCCAGTCGCCGCGGGACTTGAAGTGCTCGTTCTCGAAGGCGTCCTTCGCGTTGTTGACCTTGGAGCAGGGGACCTTCGCCTTCTCCATGATGTCCTCGATCTCAGCCGCGGTGTGCGCCTTGCACCACTCGACGACCTTGTCGTTCAGCTCGCGGCCCTTCGGGCTGGCGACAGCCTCGACGCCGGAGGAGCAGTCCTTATAGTTGAAGTACTCAAGGTCGAAGCCCAGGGCCTGGATGCAGCGCTTGTACACGCCGGGGCCGAAGGCGCCGAGGGCGACGAGGGCGCCTTCCTTGCTCTCGAACAGGTTGTAGGGCTGGAAGGCCGGGGAGGCGTTGCCGCTGCGCTCGGTGATGGCGCCGGCCATGGTGTAGCCGGTGTAGGTGCCGCACATGTACTGAGCCATGGCCTCGAACTGGGCGATGTCAACGACCTGGCCCTTGCCGGTCTTCTGCGCGCTGGTGTAGGCGGCGAGGGTGCCGAACAGGGCGGCGAAGGCGGAGACATAGTCGTTCATGTAGGGCTTCGCAACGACGGGGTCGCGATCCTTGAAGCCCTGCAGGTACAGCCAGCCGGAGAAGGCCTGGCCTATCATGTCATAGCTCGCGCGGTTGCAGACGTTGGGCAGGCCGCCGAACTTGGCGTTGCCGAGGCCGGAGATGTGGACGATGACGAGCTTCGGGTTGACCTTCAGCAGGTCCTCATCGTAAATGCCCAGCTTATCGAGCCAGACCATGTTCTCCATGTAGATATCGGCTTCCTTGATGAGGTCGTAGAACAGCTCCTTGACCTCGGGGTGCTTCAGGTTGAGCTCGAGGGAGAGGCTCAGCTTATTGCGGGCGTTCTGGGCCCAGGCGGTGGAGACCTTCTTGCCGTTGACCTCGGCGAAGGGGGCGAGCATACGCAGGGTGTCGCCGACGCCCGGACGCTCGATGTGGATGACCTCAGCGCCGAAGTCGGCCAGCATGGTGGCGCAGAAGGGCATGGCGATGAGGGAGCCGGAGCAGATGACGCGCATACCGGCAAACGGGCCGTACTCAGGAATAACATACTTGCGATCGCTCATTTTTTACTCTCCTTTTTGTCGTTGATTATTGATTATTTGGCCTTGCGGGCCTTAATCTCTTCGATGAGCGCCGGGATAACCTTCGTGTAGTCTATGACCGCGCCGTAGTGCGAGACGTCGTAGATAGGGGCGCTCTTGGTGTGGTTGATGCTCATGATGCAGCCGGCGTTCTGCATGCCGGCGAGGTACTGCACGGAGCCGGAGATGGCTATGTTGAGGATGAACTTCGGCTTGACCGTAGTGCCGGACTGGCCTATCTGGTCCTCATGCGGCATCCAGCCGTTGTCGTTGAGGGGCCTGGAGCAGGCCAGCTCGCCGCCGAGGAGCCCGGCCAGCTCGCGCAGCTGCTCGAGGTCGGCCTCGCTCTTGATGCCGCGGCCGCCGGCCACGAGCACGTCGCACTCGTCAATCGGCTTGCCCTCGAAGACCTTCATGCTGGTCTCGAGCAGGACATAGTCGTTGTCGGGCTCGACCTCGACGGTCTCGGTTATGAGCTCGCCGGTCGCGCCGGCCTTGGGCTCAAAGGGCTCGAAGACCTTCGGGTGGACGGTGACCATCTGCGGGCGCTTCTCGAGGATGACGATGTGGCTGAGGATGTTGCCGCCGAAGTTCGGCGTGGTCTGCACGAACACTCCGTCCTCGTCGACGTCAAGGTCTATCGCGTCGGCGGTGAGGCCGGTGCGCAGGTCGCACATGACGCGCGGGGCGACGTCGCGGCCTATCGGGCTCGCGGCGAAGAGGAAAATGCTCGGCTTATACTTGTTGGCGAGGTCGACGAGGACCTTCTCGTAGGGGCGCGCGCTGTACTGCGCGAGGTTCGGGTTCTCGGCTATGATGACCTGCTCGGCGCCATAGGCGTAGAGCGTGTCGACAAGGCCGGAGACGTTGTCGCCCAGCAGGACGGCGGTTATGGTGTCCGTGCCGCCCAGCTTGGCCTTGAGGTCGTGTGCTTTGGCCAGCAGCTCGAAATCGGTGCCCGAGAGGACGCCGTTTTCCTGCTCGGCAAACACCCATATGCCCTTGCACTCTTCTTTAGTCATTGGATGCCGCCTCCTTTATATGATGTGCTCGGCTTCGAGCACGTCCGCTATGGCCTTGGCTATGGCCTCGGGTTCGCCCTCAAAGTACTTGGTGTCGGTGTTGCGCTTCGGCGGCTCAAAGATGCGCTTGTTGGAGCTCGGGGAGCCGGGGATGCCTATCATATCGGGCTCGCAGCCGAGGTCGGCGGCGTTCCAGGTATAACGGGGCTTCTTGAGCGCCTTCATGATGCCTATCGGCGTCGCGTAGCGGGGCTCGTTGGCCTCGGCGCAGACGGTGATAAGCGCGGGAAGCTTGACCTTGACCTTCTCGGTGCGGTCGGGCAGAAGCCTCTCGCACACGGCCCAGCCGTCCTCTATCTCGACCTTGCCGCAGAGCGTGACCTGCGGGATGCCGAGGAAGGCGGCGATGATGGGGCCGGTCTGAGCGGTCTCGGCGTCGGTGGCATGGCGGCCGCATATCAGCAGGTCATAGCCGCCTATCTTCTCAGCCGCCTTGGCGAGAGGATAGCCGGTGGCCAGCGTGTCGGCGCCGCCCAGCGCGCGGTCGGAGAGCAGAGCGCTCTCGTCGCAGCCCATGGCGAGCGCCTTCTTGAGGACGTCGTCGGCCTGCGGAGGACCCATGCTGATGGCGGTGACGGTGCCGCCGTACTTCTCCTTGAGCTGCAGCGCGGTCTCCACGGCGTTCGCGTCGAGCGGGTTCATTATGCTCTCCACGCCTTCGCGCTGCAGGTTGCCGGTCTTGGGATCGAGCTTGACGTCGTCCGTGTCCGGAACCTGTTTTACGAATACAAGTATTTTCATAGTCTCTCTCCTAGCTGCTGCCCGGGGCGGCCCCGGGCAGCGTTATTTGATTGATTACTTCTGGGCCAGGACGGTGCCGCCGATGAGCATGCGGAGGATTTCGTTGGTGCCCTCGCCTATCTCAAGCAGCTTGGCGTCGCGGACGAAACGCTCGACATTGTACTCCTTGGAGTAGCCATTGCCGCCCAGGACCTGCTGGCACTCCAGGCAGATCTGCGTGCAGCGGGTGCCGGAGAACAGCTTGGTCTCGGCAGCCTCGAGGGTGTGGCGCTTGCCCTCGGCCTTCATGCGGGCGGTGTCGTAGGTCAGGAGCTCCATGGCGCGGATTTCGGCGGCCATGTCGGCGAACTTGAACTGGATGCCCTGGTGCTTCGCGATGGGCTTGCCGAAGGTCATGCGCTCGTTGGCGTAGTTCTTCGCGACGGTCATGGCGTGCTCGCTCAGGCCGGCGGCGATGGCGCCGATGGAGATACGGGCGCCGTCGAGGGCCTCCATGGCCATCTTGAAGCCCTTGCCGAGGTCGCCCAGGAGGGCGTCGGCCGGCAGATGGATGTTGTCGAAGGAGAGCTCGCAGGTGGCGCTGCCGCGCATGCCCATCTTGTCCTCGAACTTGCCGACGGTCAGGCCCTCGACCTCCTTCGGGACGATGAAGGCGGAAATGCCCTTGTTGCCGGCCTCGGGGTCGGTCTTCGCAAGGATGACGTAGTAGTCGGCGACGCCGGAGTTGGTTATCCAGGCCTTGCCGCCGTTGAGGATCCAGCCGCCGTCCTCGGCGGGAACGACCGTGGACTTAATGCCCGCGGCGTCGGAGCCGGCACTGCTCTCGGTCAGGCCGAAGGCGAAAATCTTGCCCTGGGCAGCCAGAGGCAGGTACTTGTCCTTCTGGGCCTCGCTGCCGTGGTAGAGGATGAGGTCGGCAGCCAGCCAGTTGGCGTCGAGGAACAGGGCCACGGAGGCGCTGCCCTTGGCCAGCTCGTGGATAACAATGATGCTGGTGACCGCGTCGCCGCCGCCGCCGCCGTACTTCTCGGCCAGGTGGATGCCCATAAGGCCGGCCTGGGTCAGCTTCTTGTGCAGGTCATAGTCGAAGCCATTCTCGTCCATCCACTTGTCGCGGGGTTCAACTTCCTTCTTGGTGAACTCGCGCACCATGTCGCGTATCATGTTTTGCTCTTCGGTGAACTGGAATGTAATCATTGCGGTAGCCTCCTGTAAAATTTGTCTTGGGGCGCTCTGCCCCTAACTATATTGATTATCTTACCGCCGCGCCGGAAACTCAATAAAGGATAGTGCTCGTATTTCGTGATATCTTGCTATGTTAATTCCTTGACGCGCAAGATTCAGCAAGATTTAAGTATTGTTAGCAATATAACAACTATCCCGCCTGTTTGTGGTCATATTTTATTCATTTTTATCTTATTGACGCGGCAGCTTGGATGTTTTATAATAATCTTGTCCAAATTACACAGACATTTTAGGCGGGTTGAATATCGAGATTTTCTGTGAAACTCGCGTGTTTTTCTCGCTTTTTCTCGGAATTCCGCCTTTCGTGCTATTTTCGTTCGGGCTGTTTCTATATATTTTGCTAGGAAAGAGGGTGGTCTGCCTTCATCGGAGATAACTTCCTCGCCGCGGGCGGCGATCAGCTTGAGGAATACCTTAAGGAATTTATGGAGCGGGCCATCGAGCCCGAGGAGGAGCGGCCCGGCGCCCTCCAGGACGAGGAGGACTATCTGGCCCTCTTCATCTCCCGTTCGCTGGAGGGCGACAGCTCCTTCGGCGAGATGGTGCCGGCCGGGCCGGAGCACTCCGGGCCGGAGATTAAATACTCGAAGTTCCTCACCTCCTACGCGCGCCTGGACCCCGACTCCGGCATAGGCCTGGTGCGGCTCTCCTCGGCGGAGGTGCCGCCGGAGGGCTTCACCGTGCACGGGGAGGAGACGACGCTGCTTTGCTACTCGCTCTCGGGCGAGGGCGACGTGATAACCGGCGGGCGGGCGCTGCGCTGCCGCAAGTACGACTGCGTCTGGACGGACTGCTCGAAGCGCGTGCAGTTCCGCGCCGCGCCGGACAAGCCCTGGGAGTGCGCCTTCGTGCGCGTGAGCGGGCGCATGGACTCCCAGCTCTTCCGGAAGCTCTGCGAGGCCATCAACAGCAAGGGCCTCATCCAGCTGACCTTCGGCGCGGGCACGCGCTTCCGCTCCCTCGTCTGGCAGCTGCTGAGCCCGCGCACGGAGGCCAGCCCGGAGCCCGACACCGTGTACGCCCACCTGCTGCTCTGCCTCTTCCTGGAGGTGGAGATTGCGCTGGTGAGCTCCTCGGTGAAGCAGGTCATAGTGCCGGACATCATCACGGCCATCCAGAGCTGGATAGACCGCAACTACGCCTCGGCGATAACGCTCGACGCGCTCTCGAAGCAGTTCGGCATCAGCAAATACCACATGTCGCGCGAGTTCAAGCGCTATATAGGCAAGAGCCCCAACGACTACCTGATAGACGTCCGCCTCGACCACGCCAAGGCCCTGCTCGTCGACTCCGGCCGCACCATCGCCGAGATAGGCCAGCTCGTCGGCATACCCAACACCAACCACTTCCTCTACCTCTTCAAAACCCGCGAAGGCACCACCCCCAGCGCCTTCAGGAAGCAGAGGATATAGCAGAAGGGGCGGCCTGCGTGGGTGGGAAGCGGATACCTTCCCCAAACGCCGTAGGGGAGGGCTTCCACGCCCTCCCGGCGTGGGATGAATGAATAACGTTGGTGCGCCCGTAAAAAATGGTGTGCGGGCGGTGCCCTTACGCTGTATGCCGCAACGTAAAGTAAACAAACCGCCCGTAAGGGGCGGCGTCCTCGACGCCCCGCCGCCGGATGACGGACGACGCCGTTTGCACGCCGAAACCTTCCCCACACGCCGTAGGGGCGGGCTTCCACGCCCGCCCGGCCTCGGTCAACGGACTACCTCGGACGCCCGCACGAAATGGTGCGCGGGCTGTGCCCGCGATATTGCATTCGTTGGGTGGCGGACGCGAGACGGGCGCACCGTGGGTGACGCGGGCGCGGTCGGTCAGGCCAGACGGCTGCGTCTAGCGCGCCCCGGCAATCATCCGACGGAAGGGGCGTCGAGGACGCCGCCCCCTACGGTGGGTGCGAAACGGGCGCTGAGGCATATGACTCGGCGGGTGCGGTTCCTCACGCTTCACAAATGGTGCGCGGGCTGTGCCCGCGGAATTGGATGCGTGGGGTAGCGGACGCGAGGCGGGTGCGCCGTGGGTTGACGCGGGTGCAATCGGTCATGCCGAGCGGATGCGCCTAACGCGGCCCGGCGGTCACGCGAACGCGGTGCACCGAGGACGGTGCACCCTACGGGTGAGTGCGAAACCGGCCTTGCGGCATACAACGCAACGGGTTTGATAAACTATACCTCACGGCTCCGCTGAAACCTACCCACACGCAACCACCGTAGGGGGCGGCGTCCCCGACGCCCCTTCCTCCGGATGACCGACGACGTCGGTTTGTTGCTGAACGCTACGATTCACACCGTAGGGCGCACCGTCCCCGGTGCGCCGTTCGCCGGATGACCACCGACGCCGGTTCCACGCGCACACCTCACCACTCGCCCGCCCGACGCCGGTCGACGGGCGACGTTATTGCGTCGCACCCGCCTTGCACCAACCCCTCAGTCACGGCCCTACGGGCCGTGCCAGCTCCCCTTTCAGGGGAGCCGATGGCTGGGCGTATATCTTAGCACTTTGCGCATCTGTTTCCCACGATGCGGATACCGTGGTTTTCCTCCCGCCCGTAAGGGGCGGCGTCCTCGACGCCCTGCGTTTGCGGGATTGCCGGGACGGGTTAGACGCGGACGTTCGGCTTGACCGATAGCACCCGCGTCACCCACGGCGCGTCCGCTCCCGTCCACCGCCCAACGCATGTAATCCCGCGGGCACAGCCCGCGCACCATTTTGTGTGGCGCGGCGCTCGGAGTTAAGTGTCCGTCATCCGGCGTAAGGGGCGTCGAGGACGCCGCCCCCTACGGTGGTTTGTATACTTTACGCTGCGGCATGTAACATAGGGGCACAGCCCGCGCACCATTTCTTGCGGGCGTCCGACGTTGTCCGTCGACCAACGCCGGGAGGGCGTGGAAGCCCTCCCCTACGGCGTAGTGGTAAAGTATAAGCAGCAAACCCGCATCGTCCGCCGGCACGCGCAGCGTACATGCAAAAAGGACCGGTCCTCGGACCGGTCCTTTTTATGCGCCGAAATGCCCGCGGGCATTTCAGTTTTTACCCTATGCCTCCCAGTATCGCGCCGGCGACCAGGGCGAGGATGCAGAGGGGGACGTAGACAAAGCGGCCGAAGGGCAGGAACCAGCCGCCTATGGGCTTGACCGCGCCGAGGTTGACGGCGTCGAGGGCGGTCTTCTTCCTCATGACGTAGAAGAACATGACGCCGGCGAGCATGGCGCCGAAGGGGCAGATATAGATGCTGACCATGTCCATCCACTGGCTGGCCCAGGCCTGGATCAGCACCGCGACGGCGAGGCCCACTGCGTGGACAAGCAGCACGGCGGGCACGCGGCCGAGCTTCGTCTTCTCCTGCAGGAAGGCGACTGGCGTCTCATAGAGGTTTATGATGCTGGTGAGGCCGGCGAAGAGCACGGCGGCGAAGAAGAAGATGCCCAGCACGCTCCCGAAGCCGCCCATGCCGTTGAAGACCTCGGGCAGGGAGACGAACATGAGGCCGGGGCCCTTGCTGGCGACGCCGGAGCCGGTCGTGGCCATGGCGGGGATTATCACTATCGTGGCCGTCAGGGCGGCGAGGGTGTCGAATATGGCGACGTTCCGCGCGGAGGACTTGATGTCGACGTTCTTGGCGAGATAGCTGCCGTATATGACCGAGCCGTTGCCCGCGACGGAGAGGGAGAAGAAGGCCTGTCCGAAGGCGTAAATCCAGACCTCCCAGTTGAGCAGCCCCTTCGGGTCGAGGGAGAAGATGAACTTGTAGCCCTCGCCCGCGCCGGGCAGGGTGGCGATATAGACGGCCATGACGAGGAAGAGCGCGTAGAGCAGCGGAATCATAATCTTGCAGGCGAGCTCTATGCCCTTCGCTATGCCGAAGCACATGATGACCGCGCTGACCGCGACGGCGACGATTATCCACCAGCCGTTGCCCACGCCGAATATGCCGTTCGAGACGACGAGGCCCACCGCCTCGCCGAGCGTGTCGGCCCCGGGAGCGGCGGCGTCGAAGGCCGCGCCTATCGCGGCCATGTCCTGCCCGAGCTCAAAGAGCTCGCCGGTTATGCTCATCTTCGTGTACTTGAATATCCAGCCCATGACGACGCTGTACCCTATCGCGAGGCCCATGGAGCCTATGACGGGCAGGATGCCTATGCCCTCGCCCACGCGGCGGCTTATGCCGCGGTCGGCCGCGGCCCTGCCGAAGGAGCCGACCGGCCCCGCGCCGCCCCAGCGGCCCAGCGCGAACTCCTCCATGACGCCCGAGCAGGCGATAATCACGACGAACAGGAAGTACGGCAGCAGGAAGGTCAGCCCGCCGTACTCGCTCACCAGGTAGGGGAAGCGCCAGATGTTCGCCATGCCGACGGCCGAGCCTATGCAGGCAATCACGAAGCCGAACTTGCTCGAAAAGCCGTCGGCGCCTATTTTAATCTCTTTTTCCACTGTTTGCACCTCTTTTTCCCAGAATTGTCACTCCAAAAGGCTCATTATGCCCTCTTCACGTATCTGCTCGCGCAGGGCGTCGAGCTCCGTGCCGATTATCTCGTCGAGCACGGCCATGCCCAGGAGCTCGACCGGGGCCTTGTCGTCCGTGAGGATATAGTCCCCGCCCTCGACGGCGAACATACCGTCGTGGACGCGCTGCATGATGGCGGCGTAGTCCTCCGGCAGAGCGCCGCGGCGGCCTTCAAATCGCGCGAGCGCGCCCTCGTCCGCGCTGGCAAAGAGCTCCATGTTCGTCCCGCCGCTCACGCGCACGGCGTAGCAATAGGGGAAGACGGAGCGTATCGTGTCCATCAGGTACTCGTTCATGCTCCCCTCGCTCTCCGAGCGCATGGACATGTTCACGACCATGACGCCTCCCGGCTCAAGGTGCTCGTACACCTCGGTGAAGAACTCCACGCTGCTCATCTGGAAGGGTATCGTGATGTCCTGATAGGCGTCGACCATGATGACGTCCCACTTCTCCTCCGAGGCCGTGAGCCAGGCCCTGCCGTCGCCGGTTACGGCCTCGACCTCCTCGGGGAGGCCGAAGTATTCGCGGGAGATGTCCACTATCTTCTGATCTATCTCCACGCCGGTCACGGAGCAGCCCGGGAAGTATTCAAGGCACTGCTCGGCGAAGGTGCCGGTGCCGAGGCCGAGTATAAGCACGTCCTCGGCTTTTTCGGCCATGAGCGGCGCGGCGAGGGCGTAGTCGTAATACATGCCGGTCATGCCGCCGTCCTTTATCTTTATCGACTGCACGCCGAAGGCGACGTTGGTCGAAAGCGAGATGCGCCGCTCGTCCTCCTTGACCTGGAGGTAGTTATATATGCTCTCGTCCTCGAGAACCACGTCGTCGCCCTCCCA
>DVJK01000059.1 GCA_018716795.1 Candidatus Scatomorpha merdipullorum
TGGCTACCTTTGCGCAACTGTTTACCACGATGCCACAACCTACGTATCGCTGACGCCCGTAAGGGGCGGCGTCCTCGACGCCCCGCGGTCGAGTGACCGCCGGGCCGCGTTAGATGCACCCGCTCAGCGTGACCAACAGCACCAGCGTTTGATACGGTGCGCGCGGCAGCATCCACCGCCCCACGCATCCAATCCCGCGGGCACAGCCCGCGCACCATTTTTTACGGGCGCCCGGCGTAGTCCGTCCACCGACGCCGGGAGGGCGTGGAAGCCCTCCCCTACGGTGGGTGCGAAAGAGCATGTTTCAGCGGAGCCGTTAGGGGCGCTGCCATTATGTATCTCCGGCCTCGTCTTGCGCTTCCATTCCGGGGCGTTTTGTGCTATCATACTGCCAAACCCCTGTGGAGGTGCGTTATGGAGAGGACGAAGCGCGTGGAGATGCTGCTGGGCGGCGCGGCGGCGGAGAGGCTTATGCGCTCGCGCGTCGCGATCGTCGGGCTGGGCGGCGTGGGCTCCTGGTGCGCCGAAGCGCTCTGCCGCTCCGGTATCGGCTCGCTCACGCTCATAGACTCCGACCTCGTCGCCGAGAGCAACATCAACCGCCAGCTCGAGGCCCTGGGCTCCACCGTAGGGCTGCCCAAGGCCGAAGCCCTCGCCGCGCGGCTGCGCGACATTGCGCCCGAGGCGGACATACGGCCCGTCGCGGCGCTCTACAACGCCGAGAACCGCGGCGTCCTGCCGGAGGGCCTCGACTACGTCGCCGACTGCATCGACCTCGTCAGCTGCAAGCTTGACCTCATCGAGACCGCCCTACGCCGCGGCGTCCCGATAATCTCCGCCCTCGGCACGGGCAGCAAGCTCGACGCGCAGCGCCTGCGTATAACCGACCTGGCCGAGACCTCCGGCTGCCCCTTCGCGCGCGTCATGCGCCGCGAGCTCCGCCGGCGCGGGATAGAGCACCTCGACGTCGTCTTCTCGGACGAGCCCGCGCACGGCTGCGAGCAGCTTGAGGCCCCGCCGCCCGGCCGCAGGAGCGTGCCGGGAAGCGTGGTGTGGGTGCCCGCCGCGGCGGGGCTGCTGATGGCGCAGAGGATAGTCCTCGCGCTTGCGGAGGTGTGAGGCATGAGGCTTGAAACCGAACGGCTTATGCTGCGCGACCTGAGGCCGGAGGACTATCCCGCCCTGCGCGGGATGATGGACGCCGAAACCATGTGGGCCTACGGCCATGAATTCACCGATGCGGAAGTCGCCGCCTGGCTCGCGCGGCAGATAGAGCGGCGGCGGATCTGGGGCTTTTCGCTCTGTGCGGTGCTGCTCAAGTCAACAGGCGAGCTTATCGGCCAGTGCGGGCTGACCGTGCAGGACTGCCTCGATATGCGCGTGCCGGAGATAGGCTATGTCTTCTCCCGCCGGCATTGGGGCCGCGGCTATGCGGCGGAGGCCGCCGCGGCGGTGCGCGACTATGCCTTCGTGAGCCTCGGCCTCGGCGAGGTGTACGCCCTCGTGCGCGACATAAACTACCCCTCCCGCCGTGTGGCGGAACGCCTGGGCATGAGGCCCGCCGCGATTTTTATGAAGCGCTGCCGCGGTATTAATATGCCGCGCATCGCGTATTGCGTCAAAAATATTGACAGCCCGGCGGACTGAGAATATAATCACTCCATTAGGCAGACGCGCCCGAAATCGGGCGCCGTTTTGCTTTGAGGGAGGCGGCGGCGTGTACAGTTACGAGGACATCAAAATGCTGGTGGAGGAAATCCGCCTTGTGAACCGCGCGAAGCTCATCCTTATAAAAATGCGCGGCATGAGCGAGGGCGAGGCGCACCGCTTCATCGTCCGCTCGGCGATGGACCGCTGCGTGCGCAAGCGCGCCGTCGCGCAGGAGATTATCGACTACCACGAAAAATACGAGGAGAAAAGGGGAAGCACCCGCAATGCAGAAGGAAACAGTCATCGTCCTTGACTTCGGAGGGCAGTACAACCAGCTTATCGCCCGCCGCGTGCGCGAGTGCGGCGTCTACTGCGAGGTCAGGCCGCACGATATCCCGCTTGAGGAGCTGCGCGCCGCCGCACCCATAGGGATTATACTCACCGGCGGCCCGGCCAGCGTCTACGAGGCCTCGGCCCCGAAGGCGGATCCCGGCATATTCAGCCTCGGCGCGCCCGTGCTGGGCATCTGCTACGGCTGCCAGTTCATGGCGAGCGCCCTCGGCGGCTCCGTCGTGCCCGCCGCGGACGACGCGGCGCGCGAATACGGCCGCACGGAGACGCATTTCGACCGCGCGTGCGCGCTGTTCGACGGACTGGCGGAGAGCGGCGTCACCTGGATGAGCCACGGCGACCACACGGAGCGGCTGCCCGAGGGCTTCCGGAACGCCGCGCGCACCGCCGTCTGCCCCAACGCGGCCATCGCGGACGAGGCGAGGGGCCTCTACGGCGTGCAGTTCCACCCCGAGGTCAGCCACACCGAGCACGGCACGGACATGATAAGGAATTTCCTTTACAAGGTCTGCAAGGCCTCCGGAAGCTGGTCCATGGGCGGCTATAAGGCCGAGGCCATAGAGAGCATCCGCCGCAGGGTCGGCGGCGGGCGCGTCCTGCTCGCGCTCTCCGGCGGGGTCGACTCCTCCGTCGCCGCGGCGCTCCTGAGCGAGGCCGTGGGCGACAGGCTCACCGCCGTCTTCGTCGACCACGGCCTGCTCCGGAAGGGCGAGGCCGACGAGGTCGAGCGCGTCTTCTCCGGGAAAAATCTCAGCTTTGTGCGCGTCGACGCGCGCGAGCGCTTCCTCATCAAGCTCGCCGGCGTGACGGAGCCGGAGCGCAAGCGGAGGATAATCGGTGAGGAGTTCATCCGCGTTTTTGAGGCGGAGGCGAAGAAGCTCGGGCGGGTCGACTTCCTCGCCCAGGGCACGATATATCCCGACGTGATTGAGTCCGGCGCGGGCGACGCCGCCGTTATAAAGAGCCATCACAACGTCGGCGGCCTGCCCGATTACGTCGACTTCCGCGAGATAATCGAGCCGCTTCGTATGCTCTTCAAGGACGAGGTGCGCGCCCTCGGCCGCGAGCTGGGCCTGCCGGAGAGCCTGGTCATGCGCCAGCCCTTCCCGGGTCCGGGCCTCGCGATACGGATAATCGGCGACGTCACGGAGGACAAGCTCCGCTCCCTGCGCGAGGCGGACGCAATCTTCCGCGCCGAGCTCGCCGCGGCGGACTGCGAGAGGCCCGACCAGTATTTCGCCGTCCTGACCAACACCCGAAGCGTCGGCGTCATGGGCGACGGCCGCACGTATGACTACACCCTGGCCCTCCGCGCCGTCCGCACCGGCGACTTCATGACCGCCGACTTCGCCCGCCTCCCCTGGGAAACCCTCGACCGCGTCTCCACCCGCATAGTGAACGAGGTAAAAGGCATCAACCGCGTGGTCTACGACATCACCAGCAAACCTCCCGCGACGATTGAGTGGGAATGATTTCAGAGGCCCGAAAAAGCCCATGATTACTGGGTTTTCCAAGGCTTGATGCCCTCTGTGGCAACGATTTGGCAACAGTTTTCATTATTCCAAAGATAAAGAGCTACCTGATTTGCGAAAGTCAGGTAGCTCTTTTCGTTTTACTTCTCTTTGTCCGGCTGCTTTTTGAATTCTTCCGCCAGCAAATCGCTGAGACCTTGGGAGGGGACGACCTTGTGCCAGTGGCCTGTAGTATCAAACTCCGGGTAACGGTAACGCCAGCGGTCATAGTCCTCTTTGCTAATCTCCCCTGACTTCAGCTTGGCCGCCTGCTCTCCCCAAGCGCAGAGCATCTCATGGAGGCGGGCCGCTTCTTTCCCTTGGAACACATCCACCCGAAGATGTATTTCTCCGTCGCACTCGCAGATTTTCAGTCCGTAGCGGTCCTCAAGCGTGAACAGTGTATGCATAAGACCCACATAGGAGTCGATGTCCGGCACGGCCAGAGCATGGGGAGAGACCTCCAATATCTGTGCCAGCGCGGCCGTCAGGTCTGCCTTGGGCGTCCGCGACCCGTTCTCGTATTGAGCAAGGCGCACATCAGCGGACTTCTCCGGGAAGCCCAGCGCCATACCAAGATATTTTTGCGTCATGCCGCGCAGAATGCGGAAAAAGTGAATGCGTTCTCCAATCGCCATAACGGCCAACTCCTATCTGGATTCTTGATAGATTCAGCATAGCAGAAATGCTTAGGATAGTCAAGAGAAATCTAAACAAATTTATTTAATATTTTTCTGCAAACCGCTTGACTTTAACTATTATGCTTAGTATAATGAAGATGATACAAGCAAATAAGTTTAAGTC
>DVJK01000060.1 GCA_018716795.1 Candidatus Scatomorpha merdipullorum
AGGCGAGGAGCTCTGCGCCAAGGTGCTGGAGCTTGCCGCGAGGGAGGACATACGCCTCGCGGGCGTATACGGCCTCGGGGCGAGCGACGACGTGACGCTCGGCGTCTTTGACACCGCGGCGAAGGTGTATAACAAGGAGCGCTACTCCGGCACGGCCTACGAGCTCGGCTCCGTCACCGGGAACCTGAGCCGCATGGACGGGGAGCCCTACCTGCACCTGCACGCGGTCATCGGCAATCCCGCGAAGGGCGAGTGCCACGCGGGGCACCTCAACGCCGCCGTCATAAGCGCCACCTGCGAGCTCGTCATCGACGTCATAGACGGCGAGGCAGGGCGTGTCTTCTCCGACGAGGTCGGCCTCAACCTCTACGAGTTCTGAGCTCCGCGCGGCTTGAAATGCGCGGCAAAGTCTGCTAGAATAGCCCCAGCTTTAGTTTTACGGAGATGGTTTTATGCCGCTCATATCTGTCGTCGTGCCCTGCTATAACGAGCAGGAGGTCCTGCCCGCGCTGTATGCGGAGCTCCGCCGCGTGGCGGGGCTCATGGACTGCGCGGAGTTCGAGTTCTGCTTCGTCGACGACGGCTCCGCGGACGCGACGGCGGAGCTGCTGCGCGCCTGGTCCCGGGAGGACGGGCGCGTGCGCTTTAGCTCCTTCTCGCGCAACTTCGGCAAGGAGGCCGCGATGCTCGCCGGGCTGCGCATGGCGAGGGGCGACTTTGTCGCGCTCATGGACGCGGACCTCCAGCACCCGCCCGAGATGCTTATTGAGATGTATGAGGCCGTGAAGGACGGGGAATACGACTGCGCCGCCGCGCGCCGCACCGCCCGCGAGGGCGAGACCAAGGTGAGAAGCGGCGGGAGCGCGCTCTTTTCCAAGCTCATGAACGCCCTGAGCGACACGGAGTATGTCGAGGGCGCGACGGATTACCGCCTCATGCGCCGCGGCATGGTCGAGGCCGTGCTGAGCCTGCCGGAGTACAACCGCTTCACCAAGGGCATTTTCTCCTGGGTGGGCTTCAAAACGAAGTGGATACCCTACGTGAGCCGCGAGCGCGCGGCGGGCGAGACGAAGTGGTCGTTTTCAAAGCTCCTGCGCTATTCGATAGACGGCATGATGGCCTTCTCGACGAAGCCCCTGGCCCTCTCGAGCATACTCGGCGTCATAAGCTGCGCCATTGCCATCATAACCCTGCTCGTCACCGTCGTGAAGACGCTCATCTTCGGGAACCCCGTCGCCGGCTATCCCACGATTGTGAGCCTCATACTGCTCGTCGGCGGGCTTTTGATGTTCTTCATCGGAATGCTCGGCCAATACCTCGCCAAGACCTATATGGAGGCCAAGCACCGGCCCATATACATCGTCCGCGAGACGGAGGAAGGCCTGAAATGACAAAACGCGCGCGCTATACCCTCATCCTCGGCCTCGCGCTCACCGCCGCGGCCTTCTTCGCCCTCAACTGCATGACGCCCTTCTACGCCGACGACTACTCCTATATGTTCACCTACGCCGCCGACGCGCCGAAGGCGCGGATTACGAACCTGTACGAGCTCTGGCTCAGCCAGCTCAACCACTATAAGGTCATGAACGGCCGCGCCGTCGTACACACGCTCGTGCAGCTCTTCCTCATGAGCGAGGGGCGGATGCTTTTCAACATTTGCAACACGCTCGTCTTCCTGGGCCTGGGCTTCGCGGCCTACGGCGCCGCCTTCGGCACGCTCAAAAACCTGCGGCCTCTGCCGCTGCTGGCGTTCTACGCGCTCTTATTCCTGAGCCTGCCCGGCTTCGGGCAGAGCTGCCTCTGGCTGACGGGCTCCGTCAACTATATGTGGACGAGCTTTGCCGCGCTCGCCTTCCTCGCGCTTTACCGCGCAGACGCCCCTGGCGATTCTCGCCGGCTGCTTCGCGCCGCCGGGATGTTCTGCCTCGGCGTCCTCGCCGGCTGGTCGGATGAGAACGCCTGCCTCGCGGCCGCGGTTGGCCTCGCGCTGCTTTTGGCGCGCCGGGCGTTCATAAAAAAGCCCTTCCGCCTCTGGCACTGGACGGGCGCGGCGGGGTTTCTGCTCGGCGCGGCGGCGCTCTTCCTCGCGCCGGCGCAGAGGGTGCGCGCGGAGGGCATGGGCGGCCTCGGCGGGCTCTCGACCTGGATTGGGCGCATACCCTACGTGACCTTCGACGCGATTGAATACCTCTGGCTTCCGCTCGCGCTCGGCCTTGTTTTCCTCGCGATGAGCATTGCGCAGTCGCGCGGGAAGGGCTTCGTGTACTGGCTGCGGAAGTATTCCGCCGCGATATGCTGGCTCTGCGCCGCGATTGTGAGCGCGTACTGCATGTGCGCCGCGCCGTATTTCCCGCTGCGCGCCTGGTGCGCGGCCGGGGTTTTCGCCGCCGTGACGGTGCTCTCCGTCTTCGCGGAGCTGAAAATGCCGGAGCGGCTTGCGAAGCCGCTCGCGCTTGCGGCCTGCGCCGCCGCGCTCGCCGCCTGCGCCGCGTGCTATATTTCCGGCGCGGGAGACATACTCGAAACGCGCGCCGAGGTTATCGCGCGCGAGGACTCCGTCGCGGAGCAGAAGGCCGCCGGGGCGGCGGAGGTGCTCGCCCCGAGCGTCGCCGGAAGCTCGCGCTATAACTGCTTCGCGCCCGAGGGCGACCTCGTCGAGGACCCGGACAGCTGGCAGAACGGGGCCATGGCGCTCTATTTCGGCGTGGAGCGCGTGATAATGCTGCCGGAGAGCTGAATTTCCGCATAAAACCCCGCCGCAGTCCGTAGACTGTGAGCGGGGTGATTTTTTTGAAGAAACCGTGGAAGCCGCTTGTACTTTCCCTGCTGCTTGCGCTCGCGGCCGGCGCGCTGGGCGCGCTGCTCGGCGGAGGGATGCAGAGCTACGAGGGCATGGAGATGCCGCCGCTCTCGCCGCCGGGCTGGGTGTTCCCCGTCGTGTGGACGCTTTTGTACCTCATGATGGGCCTCGCGGCATGGCGTGTCTGGGCGCTGCACGGCGTGCGGGAGGCGAGGGCCTCGGCGCTGAGGCTCTACGCGCTGCAGCTCGCCGTGAACGCGCTCTGGCCGGGGCTCTTCTTCGGCCTGGAGCTCTACTGGGCCGCGGCGGTCTGGCTTGCGCTTCTGCTCGCGCTCGCTGTGTGTACGGCGGCGCGCTTTCGCCGGCTGGACGACGCGGCGGGGCTTCTCCTCGCGCCATACGCGCTCTGGTGCGCCTTCGCGCTCTACCTCAACCTGGGCGCGGCGGCGCTCAACTGAATACGCGCGCCCGGAGCTTGCAATGCGGCCCCGGGCGTTATATAATGGAGCGGAAATATAAACGCAAACGAGGGATAGTATGAGCTACTGCAAGTCCTGCGGGGCGTACATACCGGACTGGGAGGACGCCTGCCCGGCCTGCGGCGAGCCCAAGGCCGAGCCGAAAAAGCGGACAAGCCGCAAGAGCGCGGCCTCGGGCGCCGCCGCGCAGGCCGAGACGCGGAGCGGGGAATATCACTACTCATATAAAAAGGCCGGCCCGGGGCCGGAGCGGCCGGACGCGGCGCGCCCCGGTGCGCGCGAGGACGCATATGACGAGGAGAAGCTGCGGCGCGACACCGCCTATTACGCCGGACAGTATAAGGCCGACGCCGAGGAGAACAAGCTGCTCGCCGCGCTCTGCTACCTCGGGCCCTTCTTCCTGCTGAGCTGGCTGATGAAGCCCAAGAGCAAGTTTGTGCGCTATCACGTCAACCAGGGCCTCGTGCTCTTCCTGTGCTGGATAGTGATAAACATCTTCGACTTCATCCCCTTCATGTGGGTTGCGAACATCTTCGGCGTCGTCTGCTTCTTCTGCGGAATTGCGAACGCGCTCAAGGGGCGGAGGAAGCCCCTGCCGATTATCGGGGAAATAACGCTGATTAAATAAAGAACAAGCAAACGGGAGGAAGGATAACATGAAACTGCTCACCTGCGAGTATTCCGGCCGCACCTTCGCCGCCGTCAGCGACGGCGCCAGGGTCTGGGAGGCCGCGCCGGACATGCGCGCCCTTATCGAAAAGCTCGGCGGAGCCCTGCCCGGCGCGGAATTCTGCACCGGCGAGGGCATCGCGCTCGCGGACGTCAAGCTCCTCGCGCCCATACCCGCGCCCGCGCAGGACGTCGTCTGCCTCGGTATGAACTACGTCGACCACAGCGCCGAGGCCGAGAGCTGGGGCGGGGCCGCGGAGTTTAAGAAGAACGCCGGCAAGGCCGTCTACTTCTCCAAGCGCGCGGCGTATATAATAGGCCCCGGAGACCTGATAGACGGGCACTTCGACATTGTCGACTCCCTCGACTACGAGGCCGAGCTCGCCGTCGTGCTCGGCCGCGACGCATACCGCGTCAGCGAGGCGGAGGCGAAGGAATACGTGCTGGGATACAGCGTCCTCAACGACATCTCCGCGCGCAACCTCCAGACCGCGCATAAGCAGTTCTACTTCGGCAAGAGCCTCGACACGCATACCGCCATGGGCCCCTGGATTGTCACCCGCGACGAGTTCGCCTGGGAGCCCGAGCTTCCGATACGCTGCTATATCAACGGCGAGAAGCGGCAGGAATCCAACACCCGCTTAGAGATATACGGCGCGGCCCACGTCATAGCCGAGCTCTCCGCCGGCATGACGCTCAAGGCCGGCACAATAATAGCCATGGGCACGCCCGCGGGCGTCGGCATGGGCTTCAACCCGCCCAAGTACCTCAAGAGCGGCGACGTCATACGCTGCGAGATAGACGGCATCGGCGCGCTGGAGAACGCCGTCGGATAAGGCCTTCAGAGGCATATAGAGAGGGCGGGGCGAGGCCCCGCCCTTCGCCGCGTTCCGGGGTGTGAAAAGCCCTCGCAAAAAAACCTCGAATTTTTTGAAAAAAACTCTTGACATTCGCGTCTCGGGACGCTATATTAATCAAGCACCTCACCGAGAGGGCCGAACGAAAAAGAGCTGGACGGGCGCCGGGAAGGCGGCTTGAAAGGTTCGAAATTCCGAGCTTCCGGCGGTGCGAGTGCACCTTGTAAATTAAACAATGTAAGCAAAAGCTTATGCGAATAAGCACCAGAGAAGGGTTCTTTACGGCGGACTGAAAAGTCTGCTGAAACAATTCTTTTGAAGCTGAGATTGAATCAGCTCGAATAGGTTTTAACTGCGTGACGCAGCTAAGATACCATATTTGAGAGTTTGCTCCTGGCTCAGGACGAACGCTGGCGGCGTGCCT
>DVJK01000061.1 GCA_018716795.1 Candidatus Scatomorpha merdipullorum
AAGGCCGGCATGAAGTTTTCAAGGAAATATTCCGCCTCGGCAAGCCCCATGGCCCTTATGCGCCCGAGGGTCTGCCGCTCCGCGGAGAGGAATTCGAGGTTGCCCGCCTTGCGCTCCTCCACGCATTTGACGTAGGCGCTCAGCCTGTCGGCGCACTTGAGCAGGGGCTTGAGCTCATCCCCCACCTCGCCGCTTATAAGCGGAGTAAACTCGCCTCGCAGCTCCACCGGCAGCATATTCACGAGCTTATCGGAGGCGACGCGCTCCACCTCCTGATATGCGCGCGTGATATCCCGGCCGTGGTATTTTATCGGCGTCGGCATGTCGCCGGTCAGTATCTCCGGCGCGTCGTGGTAGAGCGCGGCGCAGACGAGCGCGCCGACGTCGCAGGGCCTTTTGAATATGTCGCGGCGGATGAGGCCCAGCGCGTGGGCGAGCACCGCGACCATGTGGCTGTGCTCCTGAACGTTTTCCGGTATGGACGAGCGCATCAGGCCCCAGCGCGAAATATAGCGCATGCGGGAGATAAGCGCGAAGAAGTCGGACATTCAAACACCTCGCTTATTCGATTTTCGCCGCCGCGCCGTCCTCGGCCTCGCCGACGACGCGCTTCGTTTTCCACGCCCCGGAGAAGTAGCGCGGCATACTCATGAGCACGCCGAGGCCCCATCCGAAGGGGATGTTCAGCCAGCAGGCGGCGTAGCCCACGTCGAAGGCGTACACCATGATGTAGGCCGCGGCGACGCGCAATCCGAGCGTGGAAAAGCTGGTGAGGCCCGTCCATATGACGTCGCCCGCGCCCTGCAGGAGGCCGGAGGTGGGCATGTACGCGGCGAAGAGGATGATGCAGCAGCTCATCCAGCGCTGATACTCGACCGCCTGATTGAGCGCCTCGCCGCTCAGCGAAAAGAGCCGCGCGAAGTCCGGCGCGAGGAGGTAGAGCAGCGCCGCCACCACAAGGCTCATCACGCAGCTCATCGCCTCCCCTGCCCTCCAGCCGCGCCTGACACGGTCGTACTTGAGCGCGCCGACGTTCTGCCCGGCGAAGCTGGCCTCGGCGCTGTTCATGCCGAAGATGGGCACGAGCGCGTAGCTCTCCATGCGGTTGCCCGCGTTGAAGGCGCTCATGGTCACCTGGCCGAAGTCGTTCACCAGGCGCTGGATGAACACGTTGCCGAGGGAGACGACGGCCTGCTGGATGATGGCCGGGATGCCCAGCTTGAGGCAGAGGCGGAACTTCGCCGTGTCGAAGACGAACTCGCTGCGCTTGAAGCGGAAGATGGGATAGCGGCGGAACATGTAGAAGATGCTGAAGGCCGCGCAGACCGCCTGGGCAATCACGGTCGCCACCGCGACGCCCACGACGCCCCAGCCGAAGCTTATGACGAACCAGAGGTCGAGCACGGTGTTCAGCCCCGCGCTGACGAAGAGGAAGTACATGCTCGCGCGCGAATCGCCCACGGCGCGCAGGATACCCGCCACGGCGTTGTACACATACTGGAAGATGAGCCCCACGGCGTAGATGGCGAAATACTCAATCGCGTATTGCCGGCAGGCCTCGTCGGTGACGCGCATGAGCCCCACGACCAGCAGCCGCGCGCCCAGGGAGCCGAAGAGCGCGAGCGCCGCGCCTATCGCGGCCTGGGTTATGAGCAGCGTGCTCGCCGCGCGGCGGAGCTCATGCTCCCTGCGCGCGCCGTAGAGCTGCGCTATGAGGACGCCGCCGCCGTTCGCGAAGCCCAGGGATACGGCCAGGAAGAGGAAGATGAGCGAGGTGCAGGAGCCCACCGCGGCGAACATCGCGTCGCTTATCGCCTGCGTTTCGCCGCCGTAGCGGCTGACCACTATGCTGTCCACCGTGTTGTATAGCTGCTGCAGGAACTGCCCCGCCATAATGGGCAGCGAAAAGAGCAAAAGCTCCTTCCACTCCGAGCCCACCGTCATATCCCTCCGCGCGTCCAAAAGCGCACCTCCCGGATGTAGAAAATGTCGTAATGTTTATTTTATCATGATAAAATGCGTCTGTAAAGCAACAACCGCAAAATCCCGCGCCGGGCGAAAATACTACAATTAAGTGCAAGAAAGGCAAACGCCGATCTTGCACTATTTTTTTACTGTTACGGAGGAGGTGACAGAACTTGATCGGAGGATACTTTAGCCCAGCAGACCGGCAGCAAATAGCCGAAATGTGGGCGGCATATCAACCCGTATCTGTAATTGCCTGCGCTCTCATGGTTGACCCCTCGACTGTCCACCGTGAATTGAAGTTAGGCAACGAAAACGGCGAACTGGACGAAAACAAACGGCTGGCCTACAACCCGGAACTGGCGCAGCTCCGTTTTCAGGAAATGTACGACACCCCTACCTACTACCCTCACACCGCCCAGAAGAAGTATCTCCTTCGCCGTTCTTACTGCCACCGGGGCATGTTCTGGAACCGTGAGGTCATCGACTACATAGACGAAAAGCTGCGCGCCACCTGGTCGCCGGAGCAGATAGCCGGCACGCCGTGCGGCCTAAAGCTGCCCAGCTGGCGGAAGATAGAGGAGAAGTTGCACTGCGACGTGTATTTTGCCGACCCATACTGCGCCTGGCAGAAGGGCACCGTTGAGAACCTCAACGGCCTGCTGCGTGAGTTTTACCCAAAGGGCAGGAACCTCTCACGCGTCTCTCCGGCTACCCTAAAACGAAACCTGGCGCTTATTAACGCCAGGCCTCGCAAGGTGCTTAACTTCCATTCCCCTCAGGATCTCTGGGACTTCGAGCTATCTTCCTGTTGCTCTTAGTTTGATAAATCATTGAAGCGCCTGCTCCCGGTTCAGGCGGCTTTTGCAAGGGCGTCCGAGGCTATTTTTGCCGCGTCGCCCTGGTCCTGGGCGACGAGCAGGACGACGTACTGCCCGCCGGAGATTATGAGCGCGTTCTCGAGCTTGGGAACCTCCTCGGGGTCGTAGTCGGCGTACTGGGAGGCGCGGACGTCGTTGCGCTGCTCGAGCGTCTTGACAAGCGCGCCGGCGGCCTCGGCGCTGCCGCAGTCGAAGACCGCGACCTCCTCGGCGGTCGCGCCGGTGCCGGCCCAGGCGGCGACGGTAGTGCCCTCCGGCGCGCCGTAGAGGCCGAGGGCCACGGCGCCGTCCAGCGCGTTCATGGGCTCGCCGAAGCCTGCGGCGTCCACAAGCTGCTGCCCGAGGGCGCTGACGTCAATGGGCTCGGCGGCCTCGCCGCAGCCCGCGAGAGCGAATACCATGGCCAGCGCCAGAACGAGCGCGGCGATTCGTGTTGCTTTCATCGTTTTGTCCTCCTGATTTACTGAACTGTGTGGGTGCGCAGATAGTCCATCCAAATCTTGCAGTACTCCGCCGTCAGGTGCGTGCCGTCCTGCGTGGCCTCGGGGAAGAGGCAGCCGTCCGTGTCCTGCATGACCTCGGCGACGTTGACGTAGTTGACGCCCTTCTCCTTGCAGAGCTCGACGAGCACGGTCTGGAGGCGTATCACGTTGGCGTTCGTGTAGGTGCCGTTGTCCGAGTCGCTGGTCTCCTTCCAGTGGCTGACCGGGATGATGGACTGGACATATATCGTGGCGTCCGGGTGCGTGCTCTGTATGACGTCGATGAGCTTGCCGTAGTCGTCCTTATACACGCTCTCGTACACCCAGCCGAGCTCGTTCATGCCCAGCATGATATACACCTTGTTGTAGCTCGCCTGGGCCAGCGCCTCGCTGACGGTCAGCCACTGGTTGTTGAGCACGACGAAGCGGTCCGTCGCGGCGCTGCTGACGGTGAGGCCGACCTTCGTCCAGAAGGTCGTGCCGGTGACGCCGCCGTACATCTGCAGGCCCTGGGTGCGGCTGTTGCCGACGAAGACGGCGTCGGCGAAATAGCCGTCGTCCACCGCGCCGGAGGCGGGCACGGCTATGTCCGCGCCGACGGCCGCGGCGGTGCCCGCGGGAGGCCTGGGCGCGTCCGCGGAGGGGTGCGGGCTCGGCTCCGCGTTCGGGGTCAGGGCCGGCGCGCTCGGCTGCGTGTCCGGCGAGGTCACGAGGTTGTCGACCGGCTCCGCCGGAGGCGTGGGCGTGACCGGCGCGGCGCTCTCCGCCACCGGGCTCTCGCGCCCGGAGAAGAGCGTCGAGCCCGCGGCGACCATTACGAGCACGACGCAGAGCAACAGTATTATCTTTATGGCCGCCGCGCCTCCGCCGGAGCCGCGGCGGGAGTGGTTTCCTCTCGCTGCCATGGCAATTCTTCCTCTTAGTGTATTATTTCCCGCCCGACGCGAGATACTCGGCCGGGCCGCTCAGATAAAGGTTGCCGCCCTCGGCGTCCGCCGCGGCGATAAGCGGCATGTCGCGCACGGTGAGCCTCCGCACGGCCTCGGGGCCGAGCTCCGGCCATGCGACAAGCTCGCATTCCTCCACGCAGGAGGCCAGGAGCGCGCCCGCCCCGCCCTCGGCGGCGAGGTAGACCGCGCCGTGGGCGCGCATCGCCTCAAGCACGGCCTCGCCGCGCGGGCCCTTGCCTATCATGACGGCGAGGCCGCGCTCAATGAGCCGGGGCGCGTATGCGTCCATGCGATAGCTCGTCGTGGGCCCGGCCGCGCCTATGACGCGGCCCGGAGGCGCGGGCGCGGGGCCGCAGTAGTATATCGCCGCGCCCTCGAGCTCGAAGGGCGGCTTCTCCCCGCGCTCGATAAGCTCGAGCAGGCGCCGGTGGGCGGCGTCGCGCGCGGTGTACACCGTGCCGGAGAGCAGGACGCGGTCGCCCGCGCGGATTGCCCGCGCCTCCTCGCGCCGGCAGGGTACGCTGAGCCGTATTTCGCGCATCAGAGCACCTCCTCCGCGTGCCGGTCGGCGTGGCAGCAGATGCACACGGCGGCGGGCAGCATGGCGATATGCGTCGGCGCGGCCTCGACCATGACGGCGAGGGCGGTGGTCTTCCCGCCCAGGCCCTGCGGGCCTGTGCCGAGGGCGTTTATCCCCTCAAGGAGCTCGCGCTCCATTGCGGCGTAGTATTCGTCCGCGTTCGCGCTCCCCACGGGCCGGAGCAGCGCGCGCCGCGCCAGGCGCGCGACGGAGTCGAAGCCGCCGCCTATGCCGACGCCGACGACTATGGGCGGGCAGGGGTTGCCGCCCGCCGAGCGCACCGTGTCGAGCACGAATTCGCGAACGCCCGTCTCGCCCTGGGAGGGCGTGAGCATTTTCACGCGGCACATGTTTTCGCTGCCCGCGCCCTTGGGCGAGACGGTCAGCTTCACGCCCTCGCCCGGCACGAGGCGCAGGGCGATGCTCGCGGGCGTGTTGTCGCCCGTATTGACGCGGCGGAGCGGGTCGGCGACCACGCTCTTGCGCAGGTACCCCTCCGCGTAGCCCCGGCGGACGCCCTCCTGCACGGCGGACTCAAAGTCGCCGAGGATGTGCACGTCCTGGCCTATTTCGGCAAAGACCGTCACGAGGCCGGTGTCCTGGCATATGGGCAGGCCGGTTTTGCGCGCCGTGTCGAGATTGCGCGCGAGGTCGGAGAGTATCCCCCTCGCAAGCGGCCATGGCTCGCCCTCCGCGGCCGCCCTCAGCGCGGACTCCGCGTCCGCGGGCAGGCGGGTGCAGGCCCTTATGCACAGCCGCGCGACGCAGTCGGTTATCGCGCTTGCGGCAAGCTCCCTCACAGTCGCGCCGCCCCGCTTTCACGCGCCGCCGCGGCGACGGCCTTCGCCACCGCGTCCGCGACGCCCGGCTCAAACGCGCCGGGGATTATGTGCCCGCGCTCAAGCTTATCGCCGGCGAAGTCCGCGAGCGCGAGCACGGCGGCGGCCTTCATGGCGGTGTTTATCTCCCGCGCGCGCACGTCAAGCGCGCCGCGGAAGACGCCCGGGAAGGCGAGGACGTTGTTTATCTGGTTGGGATTGTCGCTCCGGCCGGTGCCGACGATGTACGCCCCGGCCTCGACGGCCTCGTCGTAGCTTATCTCGGGCGTGGGGTTCGCCATTGCGAAGATTATGGGCTTCTCCGCCATGGAGCGCACCATCTCCCGCGTCACGAGCCTTCCGCCCGAGACGCCGATGAAGACGTCCGCGCCCTGCATGGCGTCGGCGAGCGCGCCGCTGACGCCGCGCGGGTTCGTGAGCTCCGCGAGCTCGGCCTTGTGGCCTGCGACGCCCTCGCGCCCGGCGTAAATGGCGCCGCGGCGGTCGCAGACGACTATGTCGCGCGCGCCGAGGGCGAGGAGCATCTTCGTTATCGCGGTGCCCGCCGCGCCGGGTCCGTTTATGACGATGCGCGCGGCCATAAGTTCCTTCCCGGCGAGGCGGAGCGCGTTCGTCAGCGCGGCGGAGACGACGATGGCCGTGCCGTGCTGGTCGTCGTGGAAGACGGGAATGTCAAGCGCCTCCTGAAGCCGCCTCTCAATCTCAAAGCAGCGCGGCGCGCTTATGTCCTCGAGGTTGATCCCGCCGTAGGTCGGCGCGGCGGCGCGGACGACGGCGACAATCTCGTCGGGGTCCTTGGTGTCCAGGCAGAGGGGCACGGCGTCCACCCCGCCGAATTCCTTGAAGAGCAGGGCCTTGCCCTCCATGACGGGCAGGGCGGCCTCGGGCCCTATGTCGCCGAGGCCGAGCACGGCCGTGCCGTCCGTGACGACGGCGACCATGTTGCCCTTGGACGTATACTCCCAGACCGCATCCCTGTCCGCCGCAATTGCGTGGCAGGGCTCGGCGACGCCGGGCGTGTATGCGGTGGAGAGGTCGTCGCGGGTTTTGACGGCGACCTTCCCCTTTATCTCTATCTTGCCGCGGTGCGCGCGGTGCAGCTCCAGCGCGGCGGCGTTGTAATCCACGGCGCTCATCTCTTCTCGCCGCAGGGGAAGTGCTCGTTGTCGGCCCGGCCGCGCATCGTGAGCTCGTAGAAGCGCCAGCCGCCGGAGAGGTTGTACACGTCGAAGCCGTGCCCGGAGAGGATGCGGCAGGCGATGTAGCTGCGCATACCGGAGAAGCAGTTGACGTAGACGGGCTTGGACTTATCCAGCTCGCCCAGATGCTCGCGCATACCGTCGAGGGCGATATTGACGGCGCCGTCGATGTGGCCCGCCTCATACTCGCCCGGGTTGCGCACGTCGAGCAGGGTGACGGAGCCGTCGCGCGGCAGGGCGGCGACCTCATCCCAGTGGAACTGCCTGACAAGGCCGGCGCGGATGTTATCTATCATGAAGCCGCACATGTTGACGGGGTCCTTGGCGGAGCCGTAGGGCGGCGCGTAGCTGAGCTCGAGCTCGGCGAGGTCGGCGCCGGTGAGGCCCGCGCGTATCGCGGTTGCGAAGACGTCAATACGCTTGTCCACGCCCGCGGGGCCGACAATCTGCGCGCCGAGTATCCTGCCCGTGCCTGGGTCGAAGAGGGCCTTGACGGTCATGTTCTGCGCGCCGGGATAGTAGCCGGCGTGGTTGCCCCAGTAGCCGACAATGCGCTCGTACTTGACGCCGGCGGCCCTGGCGGCTTTCTCGTTGAGGCCGACGGTGGCGGCGGTGAGGCCGAAGACCTTGACGACCGACGCGCCGAGCGTGCCCTTATACTCGCTGGGTATGCCGCAGATGTTGTCCGCGGCGATGCGGCCCTGCTTGTTGGCCGGGCCGGCCAGCGGCGTGAGCTTGAGCGCGCCGGTGACGGGGTCAACGACCGGCACGGCGTCGCCCACGGCGTAGATGTCGGGGTCGCTCGTGCGCATGTGACTGTCGACCAGAATGGAGCCCTTGGGCCCGAGCTCGAGCCCGGCGGCCTTCGCCAGCTCGCTCTCCGGCACGACGCCGACGGCGAGGACGACGAAGGCGCAGTCTATGCTCTCGCGGCCCTTGACGTGGACGCGGATGCCGTTTTCAATCTCCTCATAGCTCTCGACCGCGTGCTTGAAGCGCAGGTCGACGCCGTTTTTGCGAAGCTCGGCGTGGAGCTCGCAGGCCATATCCCAGTCCAGCGGCGGCATGACCTGCTCGCTGCGCTGCAGAAGCGTCACGCTCACGCCCGCCTCGACGAGGTTCTCCGCGGCCTCGAGGCCGATGAAGCCGCCTCCTATGACGACGACGCGGCCCGGCTTCTCCTCGGCGACGATACGGCGCATCTCCAGCGCGTCCTCGACGGTGCGCAGCTTGAGCACGCGCTTCGAGTGTACGCCCGGGGTGTCCGGCACCATGGCCTTCGCGCCGGGAGAGAGGATGAGCTTGTCGTACTCGAGGCTGTATTTGCCGCCGTCGGCGAGGCTTTTGACCGTGACGCGCTTGTTTTCGCGGTCTATCGCCGTGACCTCGCTCGAGACGCGCACGTCGATGTCGAAGCGGGTTTTGAAGCTCCGCGGGGTCTGGAGCGTGAGGGATTTCTTCTCGGGAATGACGCCGCCGACATAGTAGGGCAGGCCGCAGTTGGCGTAGGAGACGAAGCCGGTGCGCTCTATGACGGTTATCTCCGCGCTCTCGTCGAGGCGGCGCAGCCTTGCCGCGGCGGTGGCCCCGCCGGCGACACCGCCGACGATGACTATTTTCTTTGCCATGGTGTGTACCTCCGTTGTATGTGAATTTTGTTTTAAACCTGCGGTTTAAGCGCGGATTCCTGAGGGGCGCTTTCTTTGGTCTTGCCCAAAGAAAGCGTCCCGCAGACTCCCCGAAAGGAAAGGCGCTTTGGCGCTTGTCCGGCGGCGCACAGCGCTTGCGTTGTAACTGAACGGGTGCTATTCCGAGGTTTTTATCCCTAAGTTGTAAACGTTTTTTGCATCGCCGACCGCGATTGGCCGCTGACGGGTTGTAGATTCGGCCGGCCTTCAGCCCCCTCTTGGAGGGGGCTGTCAGCGAAGCTGACTGGGGGAGTTCTGCCTGAGCTCTGCTCAGGCAGTTGACCGCGAAGCGGTCCAGACTCCCTCCGGCCGGCGCTTGCGCGCCGGCCACCTCCCTCCAGGAGGGAGGTTATGGCTCATGACTTTAGGTTCCTGCCAAACAACTGACGGGTGCGCCTCCGGAAATGCTTAAAAAACGTAAATATGAATATTGCTAAGCCTCAATCCTTCACAATCCTCACGTCGAGCCGGTCGAAGGCCAGGCTCAGGCCCGCGGCCTCGAGATGGCGGCGCGCGCTCTCGTTGAGGGCGTAGTAGACGGCCCAGTAGTCCGCGGTGAGGGCCCAGCAGCGCAGCGTGTACTGCACGCTGCTGGAGAGATAGGCGCTGACGACCACGGCGGGCTCCGGCTCGGGCAGGACGCGCGCATCCTCCTTCGCCGCGGCCAGGAGCGCCGCGCGAACGGCCTCGGCCTCGCAGCCGTACTCGAGCCCGAAATTCAAATCCACCCGCCGTGTGGGCTCCGCCGTGTAGTTCGTTAGGCGGGAGGCGGCGATGTCGCTGTTGGGGACGTGTATCTCCTTGTTGTCGTAGGTCAGAAGCGTGACGTAGAAGAGGCCCATGCGCGTGACCGTGCCGCTCGTCGTGCCGGCCTCGACGAAGTCGCCGGGCTTGAAGGGGCGCGTCACCAGCAGCGTTATGCCCGCAAAGACGTTCGAGAGCGTATTCTGAAGCGAGAGGGAGAGCGCGAGGCCCGCCACGCTCACCAGCGCGACGAGCGAGGCGGTGGAGATGTTGAGCTTGCCCATTATCATGAGCAGCGCCGTCACCCAGAGCACGACGCGCTCAAAATTCACTATGGCGCGCTTGACGGGCGCGTCGAGCTTCGACTTGTCCAGCGCGCGGCGCGTGAGCCTGACCGCGAGCTTTATGACCGCGAGGCAGACGAGGAATATCAGCGCCGCGGCCAGGATGTTCCCGAGCGAGAAGCCGCCTATATCCAGCGCGAGGAGCTCCGTCACGGTCTGGGATATGGTCTTCTCCGGCGCCAGCGTGTCGATAATCTCGGTATATATCACCGTCTCACCTCCCGAGTAGGTTATTATATCATTCCGATACCTGATTTGTCCATAACGCGCCGCCGCAAAATTCCGCTTGACTTCTCGGGACAAAGGGTCTTTAATTAACACAGAAACTATTCGCGCGCGAGCGCATTGGAGGCAAAGCATGAAAGCAGCAGTAACCTATGATGAAAACGGCATGGTATTCCAGCACTTCGGGCACACCGAGCGCTTCAAGGTCTATACGATAGAGGACGGCAGGGTCCTCTCCGGCGAGGTTATCGACACCGCCGGCGCGGGGCACGAGGCCCTGGCCGTCTTCCTCGCGAAGCAGGGCGTCGACACCCTTATCTGCGGCGGCATAGGGCCCGGCGCGGTCAACGCGCTCGCCATGTGCGGCATCCGCGTCTTCGGCGGCATCACCGGCCTGGCCGACGCGGCGGCGGAGGCCCTGGCCCGCGGCAGCCTGGCCTATAATCCCGAGCCCAACTGCGACCACCACGACGGCGAGCACGGCGGGCACTGCGAGCACCACGGCGAGGGCCACTGCGGCTGCCATTGACAGGCCGCGCTAAAAACGCAGGACGCGGCGGGGCGTAAGGCTCCGCCGCATCCCAAGGCGAAAATTCGTTAGTTATTAGGCTAACGATGGAATAAAAGAGGAAAAATCATTATTAAAGGGGGTTAAAGTATGAAATACGTCTGCGAGCTCTGCGGCTATATCTACGACGAGGCCACATCTCCGCTGGAGCTGGGCCTGCCCGAGGGCACGAAGTTCGAGGACCTGCCCGACGACTGGGTCTGTCCTCTCTGCGGCGCGGGGAAGGACGAGTTCCAGCCCACGAAATGAAGGCTGCCTAAAAAGGCCTCGACGGCCTTTTTAGGCAAGAAGGTCTCCCGCCCTTCGGGCGATGAGGACCGGCGCTTCGCTGCGCGCAAAGAAATCTGCCGGTGTGCGCACCGGCAGATTTTTCACACTCCGCTCCGCGAGAGGTATTTTCGTCGGCGTACACGCCGCCGCCGAAAATGATTTCATCCCTTTCGCCGCTGAAGCGGCGAAGCTTAAGCCGGTCTTTTCGCGTCTCGCGCGCTCTCAGGGCGTTTTGGACGCGAATTCCTCCAGGCGCGCGCCGGTCAGGCGGTAGGTCGTCCACCCGTCCTGGGGCGCGGCGCCGAGGGAGAGGTAAAAGTCTATGCTCGGCCGGTTCCAGTCGAGGCAGGCCCAGTCGAGCCGGCCGCAGCCGAGGCGGACGCACTCGCGCGCGAGGTATCGCATGAGCCCGACGCCGAGGCCGCGGCCCCGGCAGGCCGGCAGGACGTAGAGATCCTCCAGATATATGCCCGCGCGGCCGAGGAAGGTGGA
>DVJK01000062.1 GCA_018716795.1 Candidatus Scatomorpha merdipullorum
GGGCGGCGGCCTTGGCCTTGGCGTCCTCGCCGATGATGTCCGCGGACATGATGACGTCCATGCCCAGCAGCTCGCTCAGGCGCTTGGCGACGGGCTTGAGGCTCAGCTTTTCCTTCCACTCTCCCTTGGGCTTGCCCAGGTGGGAGCAGGCAATGACGGCGGCGCCGTTATCGAGCAGGTACTTGATGGTGGGCAGGGCGGCGACGATGCGCTTGTCGCTGGTTATCTCGCCGGTCTCCTTGTTCTGGGGAACGTTGAAGTCGCAGCGGAGCAGGACCTTCTTGCCGTGGGGATCGAAGTCGTGTACGGTCTTCTTGTTGTAGTTCATGCTTCATTCCTCCTGAATGCCGCGTGGCGGCAAATGTTGACTTTTTATCGCCTCGGAAAAAGAGCTTCAGGCACGCATGGCGCCGTAACCGAGCAGGCCCGGGAAGCCCTGCTGGCGCAGCGCTTCGTAGGTGAGGACGGCGGCCGCGTTCGAGAGGTTGAGGCTTCTCGCCTCGGAGACCATCGGGATTCGCACGCAGCGCTCGCGGTATTTCTCCCGCAGCCACTCCGGCAGCCCGGCCGTCTCCTTGCCGAACATCAGCGTCACGTCCCCGCTCCAGTCGCACTCCGCGTAGCTCCTCGGGGCCTTCGTCGTCGTAAGCCAGAGGTTTTCGTCCCCTCGGCGGGCAAAGTAGTCGGCGATGTCCTCGTAAACCGTCAAATCCACCAGGTGCCAGTAGTCCAGCCCGGCGCGCTTGACGGCGCTCGCGGAAATGTCGAAGCCCAGGGGCTTCACCAGATGCAGCCTCGCGCCCGTGCAGGCGCAGGTGCGGGCGATGGCCCCGGTGTTGTTCGGTATCTCCGGCTCCACGAGCACGATGTCTATCATTTGCCGACCTCCATGCCTTCCGTCCGCCGTCTCGCGGCGGGCTTACAACTTGTCACATACGTCTGTGACGTTCCTGTTATCTTTTTCGCAAGCACATTTTACTACCTATTCCCTCAGATTACAATACCAAATGTGCCGTAAATACGGCTTTTTTCATTAAATTTTTGTTAATCCAGCCATACTGAGCGGCCGAAAACCCCTCAGAGGCCCTCAAGGGCGCCGCGGAGGGCGATTTCCGCGGCCTTGATATTGAATATTGCGGGCGTTTGTGTCATAATTGAAGCAGCATTTTTCAGTGGAGGACGAAATGGAGAGATATTTTATTGTCGTGCCCTGCTATAACGAGCAGGAGGTGCTGCCCGAGACCTTCAGGCGTCTGGGCGAGTGCCTGACGGAGCTTACCGAGGCCGGGTTCGCCTCGCCGGACAGCCGGCTGCTTTTCGTGGATGACGGCTCCGCCGACCGGACCTGGGAGCTCATATGCGAGGCCAACGCGCGCGACGCGCGCTTCTGCGGCCTCTCGCTCGACCGCAACCGCGGGCACCAGACCGCCCTCACCGAGGGCCTCATGTGCGCGAGGGAGCACCGGGCCGTCTCCGTCTCTATCGACGCCGACCTGCAGGACGACGTGAGCGCCATCCTGCGCATGGCCGAAAAACGCGCCGCGGGCGCGCATATCGTCTGCGGAGTGCGCGCCAGCCGCGCGACGGACACCTTCCTCAAGCGCAACACCGCCCGCGCCTACTATAAAATAATGCGCCTGCTCGGCTCGAGCCTCATATACGACCACGCCGACTTCCGCCTCATGGGCCCCGAGGCGCTGGACGCCCTCGCGCTCTACCACGGGGACGACCTCTTCCTGCGCGGGCTCATAACCCGCCTGGGCTATCCCTGCGAGACGGTGAGCTACGACCGCGCCGAGCGCTTCGCCGGCGAGAGCAAGTATACGCTCAAGAAGATGCTCAAGCTGGCCGCGAAGGGCTTCGCCAGCGGGAGGCAGCGCCCCTTGAGCGTGGCGCGCGAGAGCTATGCGCACACGAAGGAGCTGATTGGCCTTGAGCGTGTGTAAGGACTGCCCGAGGGCCTGCGGCGCCGACCGCGAGGCCGGCGGGCGCGGCTACTGCGGCATGGGCCCTCTGCCCCGCGCGGCGAGGGCCGCGGCGCACTTCGGCGAGGAGCCCTGCATCTCGGGCGAGCGCGGCAGCGGGACCATATTCTTCACCGGCTGCTCCCTCGGCTGCGCCTACTGTCAGAACGCGGCCATCTCCGCGCCGGAGGGGCCGGGGAAGGAGCTCAGCGTGCCCGAGCTGCGCGACGCCATGCTGCGCCTTCGCGACAAAGGCGTACACAACATCAATCTCGTCACCGGCACGCACTTCATCCGGCCCATAGCCGAGGCGCTTGACGGCCTCGAGCTCGGCATACCCGTTGTCTGGAACTCGAGCGGCTATGAGAGCGTCGAGGCGCTGAAGCGGCTCGAGGGCCTGGTGCAGATATACATGCCGGACTTCAAGTATTCCTCGCGCATCCCGGCGGAGAAGTATTCAAACGCGCCGGACTATCCCGAGACCGCGGCCGCGGCCATACTCGAGATGTTCCGCCAGACGGGGCCCTACCGCGTCGACGACGCCGACATGCTCCGGAGCGGCGTCCTGATACGCCACCTCATCCTGCCCGGCTGGACAGACAACTCCATCGGCGTCATCGACTGGGTGGCGGAGCACTTCCCCATGGGCGGCGTGCTCTTCTCGCTCATGAGCCAGTATACGCCCATGCCCGGGATAGAAGCGCGCTTCCCCGAGCTCGCCCGCACCGTCGATCCCGCCATTGCGCAGATGCTCTACGAGTACCTGCTCGACAAAGGCATAGAGGACGGCTATTACCAGGAGCCCGACTCCAGCGGCGACGAGATGATCCCCGCCTGGGACCTGACGGGGCTGTGAGCGGGAGGTGA
>DVJK01000063.1 GCA_018716795.1 Candidatus Scatomorpha merdipullorum
GAGTTCACCCGCCTGGCCATACCGCGCCGGGTGTACACCCAGTCGCACTTCGACATGGTCGTGGACGCCATCGCCGCCGTCTGGGAACGCCGCTCGGAGATAAAGCGCGGCTATAAGATAGTATGGGGCCCGAGCGTGCTGAGGCATTTCCAGGCCTCGCTCGCCCCGGCTGAGGATTAAGTCGTCAAGGCATAGGAATAAAGCCATCAAGTTAAAGGAGGATTCGACATGAGAAAGCTTTATGAACAGGACATCCGCGAGATACTTTACGGCGCGACGCTGCTCGGCGCGGGCGGCGGCGGCTCGCTCAGCCAGGGCCTCGGAATGCTCGACCACCTCGTCGAGACGGGCGAGACGCTTGAGCTCGACCTGCTGGAGATTGACGAGATTGGCGACAACGAGTACGCCGCCATGGTGGCCGGCCTCGGCTCTCCCGTGGCCATGCTCGACCCCGACATGCCCATGTTCGGCCCCGACGCGGTCTACGCCTTCCGCGCCTTCCAGAAGGCCTTCCTCGCCGAGGGCAAGGAGTGCAAGTACCTCTACTCCGGCGAGATGGGCGGCTTCAACACCTTCGTGCCCATGCTGGTGGCCATCCTCTCCGACAAGGACCCCGCCAAGCGCATCAAGTTCCTCGACGTGGACAGCAACGGCCGCGCCGTGCCGGAGCTCAACACCACCCTCTGCGTCTATTACGGCCACCCGCCCAAGCCCATGGGCCTCGGCAGCCTCAACGGCGACGAGGTCGCCGTCTATCCCATCACCGACCACAGCGGCGAGCAGATTGCCCGCAGCCTCTGCATGCTCTACAACATGCGCATTGGTTTCGCCACATGGGGCATGAACAAGGCCGAGATGAAGGAGGCCCTCGACCTCGGCTGCGTCACGAAGGCGCAGAAGATAGGCCGGGCCATCCTTGCGGCCAAGGCCGGCGGCGCGGACGTCATGGACGAGCTCAAGAAGGCCGTTGAGATACGCGAGTTCTGCCGCGGCACCATCGAGGAGCTGGAGGTCAAAGCCGAGGGCGGTTTCGACTTCGGCACCACCGTCGTCCGGGGCGAGGACGGGCACAGGTACTACATCGACTTCAAGAACGAGAACCTCATCCTCCGCGACGAGAGCGGTACGACCCGTCTGACCGCGCCCGAGGGCATCGGCCTCCTCGACCTCGAGACCCTCACCCCGCTCACCAACGCGGACACGAAGGTCGGCATGAAGCTCCTCGTCACCATGACGCCCGCGCATCCCAACTGGTGGGATGAGGACCACAAGGCCTACGAGTGCTGGCTGCCCGAGCTCGAGCGCGTCGGCATGAAGGGCGCGCAGGTCAGGTATTGAAACCCCGCCCGGCGGGCGCCGTTTGAGGCGCCTTCGCCGCCGCGGAGGCCATAAGGAGCCCTGTTACTCTTTTTCCCACGGCCGGCCGGCCCATTGACCCTCGGGCCGGCCGGCCACTTCTCATTTTGAAGGGAGGCATTCAATTGGGCGTACTCAGTCAGCTTGAGCCGAAAGGCGTTTTCGGCTTTTTTGAAACCATCTGCTCCATCCCGCACGGCTCCGGGAACACGGACGCCATAGCGGAGTACATAGTGAGCTTCGCCGCGGAGCGCGGCTTTGAATGCAGCCGCGACGAGGCGAACAACGTCCTCGTGACCGTCCCGGCCAGCGCCGGGCGCGAGGGCGACGAGACGATAATCCTCCAGGCGCACACGGACATGGTCTGCGAGAAGGACGAGGGCGTCGACTTCGACTTTACGAAGGACGCGCTGCGCCTCGTCGTGGACGGCGACACCCTGCGCGCCGAGGGCACGACGCTCGGCGCGGACGACGGCATCTCCGTGGCGATGATGCTCGCCCTGGCCGACGACGCGGCCCTGAGCCATCCGAAGCTGGAGCTGCTCTTCACAACCGACGAGGAGATAGGGATGCTGGGCGCCTTCGCCTTCGACTGCTCCAAGCTCACGGGCCACAGGCTCATCAACCTGGACAGCGAGTATGAGGGCGTGCTCATGTGCAGCTGCGCGGGAGGCGCGAACGCCTACACGACCCTGCCCGTGAAGCGCGAGCGCGCCGAGCTCGAGCTGCTGGAGCTCAGCATAGGCGGTCTCAAGAGCGGGCACTCCGGCGTGGAGATAGACAAGGGCCGCGCGAACTCCAACGTCCTCATGGCGCGGCTGCTGCGCGGGCTGGCCGCGAAGGCGGACATCCGCCTCGTCGGGCTCGAGGGCGGCGCGCGGGAGACGGCCATCGCCGCGAGCACCGTCGCTGTCGTGGGAGCGGCCTCCGGCGCGGACGCGCTCGCCGCGCTCGCGGAGGAATTCGGCGCGCAGCTCCGGCGCGAGTACGCCACCGCGGAGCCGGATATGAGCGTTTCCGCCGCCGTCTCCGGGAAGCGGAGCGTCGACGCGCTCACCGCCGCGGACACGGCCCGCGCCCTGGCGCTTCTGCAGGCGTTGCCCGACGGCGTGCAGGCCATGAGCGTGGACATGCCCGGGCTTGTCCAGACCTCGCTCAACTTCGGCCTCGTCAATCTGCGCGACGCCGAGCTCTGGTGCGCGAACACCGTGCGCAGCTCCATGACGAGCCAGAAGCAGTGGATACTCGACAAAATCTGCGCCGCCGCCGAGCTCGCCGGAGGCAGCACGGAGATCTCCGGCAGCTATCCCGGCTGGTCGTACAACCCCAGGTCCGCCGTGAAGGAGGCCATCCTGAACGCCTACCGCGAGCTCTTCGGCCGGGAGGCGAGCGTGGAGGCCGTCCACGCGGGCATAGAGTGCGGCCTCTTCGCCGACAGCATACCCGAGCTCGACTGCGTGTCCATTGGCCCAGATATGGCCGACGTCCACACCCCGCGCGAGCATTTGAGCATCGCCTCCGCCGCCAGGACGTATGAGCTGCTGAAGGCCGTGCTGGCCTGAGGCCCGCGCGTGACGGCGCGATGCCGAGAACAGAAAAGGACCGGTCCGCGGACCGGTCCTTTTTGCGCCCTTTACACAGCGTCAGGGCCTTCGAAAGCCCGCTTCAGGGCGTGAAAAGGCCCCGCCGGGTGAGCGGCGGGGCCGGGCTGCTGCGCTTAGCCTATCACACCACGCCCTGGGAGAGCATGGCGCTCGCGACCTTGAGGAAGCCGGCGACGTTCGCGCCGACCATGAGGTCGCCGGGCTTGCCGACCTCGACGCTGGCGTCGTAGGCGGCGTGGAAGATGTTGTTCATGATGCCCTGAAGCTTCTGGTCGACCTCCTCGAAGCTCCAGCT